>CALXEY010000037.1 GCA_944387455.1 uncultured Clostridia bacterium | reverse complement strand
TCGAAAATTGCGATGAAAAGTTTAAACTTTTTATGAAAACTGCTTGACAAAATATTTAAATTGGAGTAACATATATTTACTTCAATTTATTTTTAATTTTTAAATCAAAATTTCTAGAAATTTAAATCTAGTTATCCAAAAAATTAGAAAAAGAAAGAAAAAAAGAGAAAAAACAAGAAAGAGGTGTATTAAATGTTGTATTTAATCTCGTGTTAAAGTTGTTTTTGTAATCAAAAAATGATAAGATTGAGGTGATAAAAATAGAAAGTTTAAAAAGAATAGAAGAAAGAAAAATAAAGGAGAAAATAAAAGCAGACTTTGAAAAATACTTAAAAGACCCAGTGTTTATGACATTAGTAAAAAAGTATGCAAAAGAAAGTGAAGAATTTAATAAAAATAAACCTGCAATAGAAAAAGAACATGATAAAATAATAAAAAGAGTGTTTACAAGTAAGAGAGAAGCAGCAAGGTTTATAAGAAAAACATTAAAAATAGATGTAAAAGCCAAAGACTTAGAATTAGTGCAAAATAGTTTTGTAACATTAGAACTAAAATATAGAGAAGCAGATATAGTATATAAAATAAAAGGAACAAATGTAGTAATATTAATAGAACACCAAACAAGAGTAGATAAGAAAATGCCATATAGAATATTAAATTATCAAATGGAAATAATGAGAACAAATGAAGGAGAAGAAGAGTGTTTAGTAATACCAATAGTTTTATATACAGGAAAAGAACCATGGACAGCGAAGAGATATATAAGAGAAATACAAGATAGTTCTATTGTTGAAGATATTGTTTTAGAAAAAATGCCATTAGGGTTACTTGGTTATTATACATTAGTAGATGTAAATAAATATACAAAAGAAGAATTGTTAGAAGAAGAAGGAATATTAAGTAAAATAATGTTATTAGAAAAAGAACGAAATACAGAAGAATTATTAAAAACAATATTTAAAATAAACGAGAAAATAAAAGAAGTAAAAACAAAAGAAAAAGAAATAGTATATGTAGCAATGGAAGTGTTGCTAGGAAAGAAAATAGGAAAAGAAAAAGCGGAAGAAATTATGAAAAAAATAATAGAGGAAGGGAGTGATTATATGTTAGCTGCAGAAGAAATGATAATAGAAGAAAATGAAATGATAAGAAACGAAGGAAGAATACTTGGAAGGACAGAAGGAATAAGCATTGGAGAGGCACGAGGGCGTGAAAAAGGAATAAGCATAGGACAAAACAATATAATAAAAATATTGTTTAAAAATAAAATGACACCAAAAGAAATCTCTGAAAAAACAGGGATAGATTTAAGTGAAATACTAAGGATAGTGAAATAAAATTATTAATGTGATATAAAAATGTACATTTCTACATTTGTACATTTTTATATTCAATGTTTACTTTTAGTAATGTTATTAGTTAATTTATTTTTAATTTTAAAATCAAAATTTCTAGAAATTCAAATCAAGTTATCCAAAAAATTAGAAAAAGAAAGAAAAAAAGAGAAAAAACAAGAAAGAGGTGTATTAAATGTTATATTTAGTCTCGTGTTAAAGTTGCTTTTGTAATTAAAAAATAATAAAATTGAGATGATAAAAATAGAAGAAAGAAAAATAAATGAGAAAATAAAAGAAGTAAAAACAAAAGAAAAAGAAATAGTATATATAGCAATGGAAGTGTTGGTGGGAAAGAAAATAGGAAAAGAAAAAGCAGAAGAAATTATGAAAAAAATAATAGAGGAAGGGAGTGATTATATGTTAGCTGCAGAAGAAATGATAATAAAAGAAAATGAAATGATAAGAAATGAAGGAATAAGCATTGGAGAAGCAAGAGGAAGAAAAGTTGGGGAAAACAATATAATAAAAGTATTGTTTAAAAATAAAATGACGCCAAAAGAAATCTCTGAAAAAACAGGAATAGCTTTAAATGAAATATTAAGAATAGTAAAATAGTTTTTGGATAAAAAGTATAGTTTATTATTTTCTAAAATTTAAATAATAGAAGGAGTGATTAAATGTTAACAGAGAAAGAAAAAACAAAAAAAGAAAATAAAAGGTTAAGAGATGAAGAAAGAGTAGTTGGAAATATAGAAGGAAGAATAGAAGAAAGAAAAAACATAATAAAAACATTATTTAAAAATAAAATGACACCAAAAGAAATTTCTGAAAAAACAGGAATAGAATTAAACGAAATATTAAAAATAGTTAAATAATTTTTGATAAAAATGTACATTAAGATTTGTACATTTTTATTTTATTTTTAGAAAATTTTAAAATTATTATAAAGAGATTAGATTAAAAATTAAGATTATTTTGTTTACAAATAAGTATTATTTAAGCTATAATAATTGTACAAGGAGGAAATTTTAATGATACCTGAGTTTTTAATAGAAAAATTAGAAAATCAATATGGAAAAGATTTAGTAAAAGAAATAATAGAAGGATATAAAAAACAAAGAAAAGTAACATTTAGAGTAAATACTTTAAAAACAACTATAGAAGAAATAGAAAAAGAATTAAATGGAAAAAATATAAAATACAAAAAAGTTCCATATTACAAAGAAGCTTTTATAATAGAAAATATAAGAGAAAATGAAATAGAGAAATTAGATTGTTATAAAAATGGAGAAATATATATGCAAAGTTTGTCATCAATGTTGCCTCCAATTATATTAGAACCAAAAGAAAATACAGATATATTAGATATGACAGCAGCACCAGGTGGAAAAACAACAGAAATAGCAGTAATGACAAAAAATAAAGCTAGGATAACAGCAGTTGAAATGAACAAAATAAGAGCTGAAAAATTAAAATATAATGTGGAAAAACAAGGAGCAAATTCAGTATATATAATGCAGCAAGATGCAAGGAAAATAGATAGTTTTTTCTCATTTGACAGTATATTATTAGATGCACCTTGTAGCGGAAGTGGAACAATAAATATTAATGATATAAAATTAGAAAAAACTTTTACAGAAGAACTTATAAATAAATCTATAAAATCACAAAAAACATTAATAAGAAAAGCTATAGAAATCTTAAAAAAAGGAAGTGAATTAGTATATTCTACTTGTTCAATATTACAAGAAGAAAATGAAGATATAATAAATGAAATATTAAAAACTAAAAAAGTAGAAATAGTAGAAATAAATTTTTTAGGTATGGAAGAATTACCAAAACTTCCAAGCAAAATAAAAGGTACATTATGTGTTATGCCAAACGACGAATATGAAGGCTTTTTTGTAGCAAAATTAAAAAAATTATAAAATCTTGTAACAAAATCATTTCTTTTAACACTTAATAAGTAGAAAGGGGAGAAATGTTATGCAGGATATAGAAGAAATTTATAACACATATGCAAATACAATATACAAATATATATTCTGCTTATGTAATGATAAATATTTATCTGAAGAAATTGTCCAAGAAACATTCGAAGTTGCAATAAAAAATATAAACAAATTTAAAGGTGAGTGTAAAATCTCTACTTGGTTATGCCAGATAGCAAAATACATATGGTATAATAAGCTAAAAAAACATAAAAAAATAACAAATATTTCTTTTGAAGAAATAGACAATTTTGTTTTTGAAGAAAGTACATTTGAAGAAAAAATAATAGAAAAACAAGAAAAAATAGAAACGTTTAAGAAAATTCAAAAACTAGATGAACTAACAAGAAATGTTGTATATCTAAGAATTTTAGGAGATTTAAGTTATAAAGAAATTGCAGAAATAATGGGTAAAAGTGAGAGTTGGGCAAGAGTAACATTTTTCCGTGGTAAAGAAAAATTAAAGGGGGAGAAATGATTATGGATAAAAAATGTGAAATAGTACAAGATTTATTATTTGGATATAAAGATAATACATTACATAATGAATCACAAAAATTAGTAGAAGAACATTTAAAAACTTGTGAAAATTGTAATAAAATATTTCAAGAGTTAAAAGAAGAGGAAAATAATATTTCTTCTGAAAAAAAAGAAATAGATTATTTAAAAAAAGTTAGAAAAAAAATAAATAAGAAAAACAAATTACTAATTATAATAGGAATTATATTAACAATAGTTGTTATTTTTAATATTTGTATATTTTCTTATTATTATAAACAAGCAGGGAAGTTACAAGTTTTTCTAGAAGATGATATAACACAAGAACAAATGGGAGAAATAGAAAGTAAGATATTAGAAATAGATAAAAATGCTAATATAAAATATTATACTAAAGAAGATAGTTTAAATGAAATGAAAACAAAAATAGAAAACAAAGAATTATTATCAGGATATGATAGTGGAAATAATATATTTCCTTCATATTACATAATAGAAACAAATATCAAAGATGCTAAAAAAATAGAAGAAAATATTATAAATCTACAAGGTGTAAAAAAGACACAAGGAGCTTTTAATCTAAACCCATATTTGTTTATAATATCAGAGTGTCTTGGAAAATAAGGAGAATTTAAAATGTATTACATTTATATGTTAAGGTGCAAAGATAATACAATATATACAGGAATAACAGTTGATATTAAAAGAAGAATGGACGAACATTTTTCTAAAAATGAAAAATGTGCAAAATACACATATACTCATAATGCTAAAAAATTAGAAGCTGTATGGCAAACAGAAAATAAATCTTTAGCTTCTAAGCTAGAATATGCAATAAAAAAATTAACAAAAGCAAAAAAAGAAGAATTAATAAAAAATAAAAATTTAGAAGAAATATTTTTAAAAAATAAAAATATAGATGTTAAAAATTATAAAATAACAAAAAATAACAAAGAGTAGTAGATGAAAAATCTACTACTTTTAATATACCCCTCCCTTTACAAAATACCTATAGGGGTATATAATGCATTTGGAAGGTGATATATGTGGAAGAAAGAAAATATACAAAAAGAAGTGAAGCAGAAAAGAAAATTATAAATAATAGGTTAAATAGAATAGAAGGACAAGTAAGAGGCGTAAAGAAAATGATAGAAGAAAATAGATATTGTGATGATGTATTAATACAATTATCTGCAATAGATAAATCAATAAAAAGTTTAGCAAATCATATATTAGAAAATCATATGTATACTTGTGTATTAAAAGATCTAGAAAAAGGAAATTACGAAATAATAGATGAAGTAGTAAATTTGTTTAGGAGGTTTCAATAGTGAAAAAAATAATATTAAAAATAGAAGGTATGACCTGTAGTGCGTGTTCAAATGGATTAGAAAAATACTTAAATAAACAAGAAGGAATAATATCTGCAAGTGTAAATTTAGTTATGGCAACAGCAGAAATAGAATATGATGAAACAAAAGTAAATTTAAAAACATTAGACGCATTTGTAAAAAAAGCAGGGTTTAGATCATTAGGAGAATATACAGGAAAAGAAGAAGAAAATAAAAACAAAGAAGAAAAAATATTATTTATAATATATGGAATATTAGCAATTGTATTATTATATATATCAATGGGGCATATGATAGGTCTACCTATTTTTGATTTGTTAGATATGAGTAAAAACCCAGTAAATTATGCAATTTCATTATTTTTATTAACAATATTATTTCTTATATATGGAATAGATATATTAAAAAGTGGAATAAAAAATCTAATACATAAAATGCCAAATATGGATACATTAGTTGCGATAGGAGTAATAAGCAGTTTTATATATAGTGTATATAGTATGATAATGGTAATAAAAGGAGATAATTCATATGTACATGAACTATATTTTGAATCATCAGCAATAGTAATATTTTTTATAAAACTTGGAAGATATCTAGATGGAATAAATAAAGATAAAACAAAAGAAGCAATACAAAAATTAGTACAAATAACACCTAGTAAAGCAATAGTAAAAAAAGAAGGAAAAGAAAAAGAAGTAACAATAGATGAAATAAAAAAAGGTGATATAGTAATAAGCCACCCAGGAGATAGAATATCAGTAGACGGAAAAATAGTATTAGGAAAAACACATTTAGATGAGTCGTTTTTAACAGGAGAAAGTAAACCAGTAAGCAAAAAAGAAGGAGATAACGTAATTGCAGGTTCTATAAATTATGATGGATATATAGAATACGAAGCAGAAAAAATAGGAAAAGAATCTAGTATATCACAAATAGTAAAATTAGTTGTACAGGCAAGTAATGAAAAAATACCAATCGCAAAAATAGCAGACAAGGTAAGTGGATATTTTGTACCAATAGTAATGTTAATTGCAGTAATAACATTTGTAGCATATTTAATACTAGGATATACTATTGGAGAAGCTATAATACCATTTGTAACAATACTAGTAGTAGCTTGCCCATGTAGCTTGGGGCTAGCAACACCACTTGCAGTTGTAATATCAGAAGGTAAATGTGCCAAAAAAGGAATACTAGTTAGGAAAAGTGAAGTATTAGAAACTGCTGAAAAAACTAATACAGTGGTATTTGATAAAACAGGAACATTAACATATGGAAAGTTAAAAATATCAAAAATAATAAATTATAGTAGTAACTTAAATAGCGATGAAATATTAAGAATAGTAGGGAGCGTAGAAGCAAAATCAACACACCCAATAGCAGGAGCATTTTTAGAATATTTAAAAGAGCATATGCTTGGAGAATATAATGTAGAAGAATTTAAAAATATAAGTGGTTTAGGAATAAAAGGAAAAGTAGAAAACAAAAACTACATACTTGGAAATCATAAAATATTAGAGAAATTTGGAATTGAAGGTAAAGAAGAAAAAGATAAATTAGAAGAAATAAAAAAAGAAGAAACAAAACTAGCAAAAGAAGGAAATAGTATAATATATGTAATAGAAGAAGAAAAAATAATAGCATTAATTGGAGTAAATGATTTAGTAAGAGAAAATGTAAAAGATGTAGTAAAAGAACTTAATAAAAATAATATAGAAACAATAATGCTTACAGGAGATAATATAGATACAGCAAATTTAATAGCAAAAGAAACAGGAATAACAAAAGTAATAGCAGATGTAATGCCAGAACAAAAAACAAATACAATAAAAGACTTGAAAAAACAAGGAAAAATTGTTATGATGTGTGGAGATGGAATAAATGATAGCCCAGCACTAGCTACAGCAGATATTGGTATTAGTGTGAATTCAGGAACAGATATAGCAATAGACTCTTCAGATGTAATATTAATAAAAAATGATTTAAGTAAAATATTAGAATTAATTACAATAAGTAAAAAAACAATTAAAAATATAAAACAAAATCTATTTTGGGCATTTTTCTATAATAGTTTAATGATACCAATAGCAATAGGGTTACTAAAACCAATAGGAATAGAAATAAACCCAATGATAGCAGGTTTAGCAATGACATTAAGCAGTCTAACAGTAATATTAAACGCACTAAGACTAAAATGAGAAAAATGGGGACGGGGCAATTTTTTCTCATTTTGGTAAAAAATGTAAAAATGCGACAAAAAAGCCCCGTCCCCAAAATTCGCAAAGGAGGTTTTTAAATGTTTGGAAAAGAAAGAATTGTTAAAACATTAAATGTTGAGGGTATGAGTTGTATGCATTGTGTAAAAAAAGTAGAAAATGCATTAAAAGAAGTAAAAGGTGTTAAGTCTGTAAAAGTAAGTTTAGAAGATAAAAAAGCTGAAGTTACTTTAAAAGAAAATGTAGATGATGAAGTTTTGAAAAAAGCAATAGAAGATGCTGGTTATGAAGTTAAATAAACTTAATAAAATTTTAATATTTTATAAAAAGTGCTAAAAATTAACAAAAATACAAGAAATTCACATAAAATTTAATAAATTTTATAGGAAATTATTGCAAAAACTATTAATAAATAGTATAATAATAAAGGTAGCTAAATAAATATTAACAAGAATAGAATATTATTTTAAGAAAGAGGTAAAAAAATGGATTATTTATATATACTAAGAGAAGCTTTAGTATGGATAATAACAATATTTTGGCTATATCAAGTATTAGTAAGTTTATGTTCTTTAGTAAAAATAAAAGATAAACCACTAAAAGTAAAAAAAGACCATAGATTTATGGCAATAATACCAGCACATAATGAAGAAGCAGTTGTTAAAAACTTGATAGATAGTTTAAAAGCACAAAACTATAATAAAGATTTATATGATATTTATGTAATAGCAGATAACTGTACAGATAATACAGCAAAAATAGCAAAAGAAGCAGGAGCAATTGTTTATGAAAGATTTAACCCATCTAAAAAAACTAAAGGTTATGCTTTAGATTGGTTTTTACAACAAAAAATAAAAGAAAATGCTCCATATGATGCGTTTTTTGTATTTGATGCTGATAATATAGTAGATCCAAACTTTATAAAAAATATGAATAAACATCTTTGCCAAGGTGAAGATGTAGTACAAGGTTATCGTGATATTAAAAACCCAACAGATAGCTGGATAACAGCAGGATATGCATTATTCTATTGGACAATGCACAGATTTTACCATTTAGCAAGATACAATATAGGTATGTCTCCATTATTAAATGGTACAGGTTTTATGGTAAGATTTGATGTAGTAAAACCACAAGGTTGGGATACTGTAACATTAACAGAAGATATAGAATTTTCATTAAAAAGAATAATAAAAGGTAAAAAATTAGGTTGGGCAACAGATGCAATTGTTTATGATGAACAACCAGTTGGCTTTAAACAAAGTTGGTCTCAAAGAAGTAGATGGACAGTTGGACATATGCAATGTATAAAAGAATATACTAAAGATTTAGCAGTTGCTGCTAAAGAAAATAAAACAATGATGA
The DNA here is from genome assembly GCA_944387455.1 of uncultured Clostridia bacterium. Lineage (GTDB taxonomy): Bacteria > Bacillota > Clostridia > TANB77 > CAG-508 > CAG-269. The sequence goes on along the minus strand of CALXEY010000037.1, from coordinate 4,311 downwards.
ATTTTGACGGTTTATTATATATTGTAGGAAGTATACCAATGTTTGTTATAACAATCGTTTTACTATTAACAAACTTCTTAATGTATGCAGGAGACGGTATGACACAATCAGAACTAATAATAAATATTATAAGATATTTAGTGCCAACATTTTTATTACCAATAGGAACAGCAGTTATAGCAATGTTTTTAGACAGAAGACCAATTAAACCAATGTTAAAAGGCTTAGCTTGTTATCCGTTGTTTATGGGTTCTTGGCTTCTAATAAACTTTAAATGTTTATTTAAAAGAGAAACAACTTGGGAAAAGATAAACCACGTAAGAGATATAAAAATTGCAGAAGCAGGTTTACAAGAAGAAAGAAATTAATGTATAAAAAATATAAGTTGGTTTTAAAAAAGCCAACTTTATTTAATTTTAGGAGAAGTTTATGGAAAAAATAAAAAATAATTTAAATAAAATAATATTAGTTCTTATAATAATATTACAAATTATATTATATATATGTATAGGAATAAAAAAAGAATATTTCCATATGGACGAAGCATATTCATATGGTTTAATGAATTATGATAAAATAAATATTACTGATAATGAAGATTTCTTAAACAATTGGCACAATAAAGATTATTTTATAGATTATTTATCAGTAAATAGTGATGAAATATCTGATTTTTTAAGTGTATATATAAATCAAAAAAATGATGTTCATCCACCACTTTTTTATTTATTACTTAGAATATTTTCTTTAGGAACAATAGATAGCTTTTCAAAATGGACAGGGCTTTCTTTAAATATTTTAATAGGAATAGGAATTAGTATATATGTATATAAAATATCAAAAAAATTATTTTCATCAGAAAAATTAGCGTTATTAGTAACTGCTATAAATGCTTTCTCAATGGCAATGATGGAAAATATGATGTATATTAGAATGTATGCACTTTTAACTTTTACAATATTATTATATACAGACATATTCTTGAAATTATATAAAAAAGAAAGTATAAGAAAAAAAGACTTAGTATTATTAGGCGTAAGTTTAATAATAGGTGGACTTACTCAATATTATTTCTTTATATATGTAATGGGAACATTTTTAGTTTTAATATATAGAAGTATAAAAACAAAAGAATATACATATTTAAAAAAATATATAATAACAGCAATAATTTCAGCTATAATATATTTATTAATATTCCCATTTGCAATAAACCACGTATTTTTTGGATATAGAGGACCAGGAGCTATAACTCAAGGTATGAATATCAAAGATATATTAACTGGAATTGTTACATATATAAATATTATTGATAAAAATATATTTAATTATTTAATTATACCTTTTATAATATTAGTAATTGTAATTGCATTTATGAAAAAGTCAATAAATAAACAAAAAGGAATAGTAATAGAAAACGAAGAACTAAAAAATAAAGATAAAAAAGATAATAATAAACTAGGAATATTTATAATAATACCTATGGTTATATATTTATTAATAGTTAGTATTATAACACCATATAAAGAATTAAGATATATATTACCAGTATGTCCTATAATTGTTATTACAACTTGTTATTTATCATATTTATTACTTAAAAAATATTATATTAAAAAAGCTATTTTAATAATATTAGGAGTATTGTTTTTAATAATAGAATCAACTACTAGTTTAGTAAATAACAAACTTGATTTTACATTTGAAAAGCATAATCATATTGCAGATAGAATACAAGAAAAAAATGCACCTATTTTATATGTTTTTAATACAGGAAATAATAGATTTTTAGATGATATTTACTTATGTACATTATCACCAGAGACTTATATTTTGGATGTAAATAGTTTATCTGAAGAAAAGTTAAGAGAAGTCTTAAAAGATAGAAATCTTGAAAACGGTTTAATTGTTATTTGCAATGAAGGTTTTGATAAACAAGAGGTAATAGACGATTTTAAAAACATTTCTGGACAAGATATGGAACACATACAAAGAATGAACGCTTGTGATATTTATTATTTAGATAATTTTGTTATAGAATAAAAAATAAAGAAGAAAGCAAACAAATAAAATAAAAAATGGAAAAAATGGAAAAAAATGGAAAAACAAACAAAAGTAATTGACAAATTGATTATAAAGTGTTATTATTAAATCCTACTATCTTAGTAGTTGAGGCAAAATGAAAAGAATAAATTTATTCTTGATTTAAACCTCAAGTTCTGTAAGTGTACCTACGATTGGAGGAAAAATGGTACAGAACGAAGTCGCTAGGAAAACAGCTTTACAAGAAATTAAGAATTCGTCAGGAAAGTGGTATCTTAATGACATTAGTCGTATGATTAGTATGTTTTCAGAACTAGAGATTGGAGGAGCAGAATATAGACTTCTTGAAGAGATGAACAAATATCCACACGCAATACTTGCCGGATGGACTTGGAGTAGGATATTTGGAGGTCTTCTTACTAGAAAGTATATCCTGATGGGTATGGTGGATTTTTATAAAAACCACTATGATGAATTTAAGCTTGCTATGATAGGAGAAGACATAGAACAAAAAGAACCAATCTGGGTTGTTATTACTAATAAAACACTTGATGGCGATAGAGTGTATCCTTTGATTACCACTCTTCCAAACGGAAAGAAGGCAATTGTTTTAGCGATAAATATATTTAATTAAAAAAAAGCAGTAAAGAGATGTTTTTTTCTCTTTACTGCTTTCTTTTGCGACTTTTGGGGACGGGGCATTTTTGTCGCATAATGGTAAAAAATGGAAAAGTGAGACAAAAAAGGTCCGTCCCCATTTGTCTCATTTTTATGTTATTTTTAAAAATGTTTTTTGCACATATAATTTGTTTGCAAAAGATTGTACAACATTTCTTAATAAATATTGCTCTTTTGAAAGCTTATCATTATTTATATAGCTTTCTCCTGTAAATGTCATTTTAATTGCTTTTTCAAGCTCAGAACAAAATCTATTATATGCAATATCTACAGGTGATGTTTTTATTGCTAGTTTTATTAATTTACTTATTTCATCAATACTGTAAATTTGTTTTAAAATAAAAATAACAAATAAATATGCAATATGTTCTTTGCTGTATTTTTTGTTAATGGGTGCTTTTACGACACCATGTTTTACATAGTTATTAATCATTGTTTTTGTAATTACATTATTGTCTTTTTCATTATCACTTTTTATATAATTTGATAAATAGTTTTGTAATAATGAAACTACTTGGTCTATATATAAATCTATTTCTGGAATTTCGTTCCACCTAGGTAAGTGGAATTTTTTTATTTCTTCATCTAAATTTAATTCGTTAGAATTCACTAAAACCACCTCTACAGTAGTGATTATAGCATTTTTTATATGAATAGTCAAATACTTGACAAGATATTTAAGATATGATAATCTAGTTATCAATACTAGATGAAGGAGATATTAATATGAGAGAAAGATATTTTGAAGCTACAGAATTTGAAAATATTAAGGGGATAATTTACAATTCAGCAAAAAAATATGAAAATAATATTGCTTTTATCTTAAAACATAAAAAAGAAAAAGAAATTGAGTATGAAAATATAACATATAAAGAATTATTAGATGAAATAAATAGTCTAGGAACTAAGTTTTTTGATTTGGGTTATAAGGACAAAAGAATTGCTATTGTAGGAAGAAATAGTTATGGTTGGGCTTTAACACATTTGACTAATATGCTTCGGTGGTATTGTTTCTGTTCCACTAGATAAAGAGTTACAAGTAGACGAATTAGAAAGTAGTATTAAAAGAAGTAAGGCAAATATTGTTGTTTTTGATGAGAAATATATAGATAATATAGAAGAAATTAAAAAAAGAAATAATACATATTTAGAAGATTATATTTGTATGTCTAAAAAAGAAGGGTATAAAGATTTAATTTCCTTAAAAGAAGAAGGAAAAAAATTATTAGAAGAAGGAAATGATGAGTATGTAAATACTAAAATAGATTCTTTTAAAATGGATATTTTATTGTTTACATCTGGTACTACTTCAAAATCAAAGGCTGTTATGTTATCACAAAATAATATTGCTTCTAATGTATATGCTATGCAACTTGTTGAAAATTTTTTACCAACAGATGTTAATTTAGCTTTTTTACCTTTTCACCACATATTTGGTTCTACTGCATTAATAGTAATGCTTGCTTGTGGTATAACAACAGCATTTCCAGACGGGCTTCGTTATGTACAAGATAATTTAAAAGAATATAAAGTGTCTGTTTTTGTTGGTGTGCCTTTACTTGTAGAAGCTATTTATAAAAAGATAGAACA
>CALXEY010000036.1 GCA_944387455.1 uncultured Clostridia bacterium | reverse complement strand
TTATTTTCTTGTTTTACAGGTAAAATACTACACTCTTTTGTTTCTTCATCACTAATATATTCTAATTTTATTTCTTTACCGTTTAGAGTTGTTAACAGTTTTTATTAAATCGTCTGTACTATTTATTTGTACATTATTTGCTTTAACTATAGTATCTCCTTCTTCAATTCCTGTATTTTCATATGGTTTATATTTTTTATTATCTTCACCTTTAATTTCTGACATACCGTACTACTAAAACACCATTTGTATATAATTTTACCCCTGCGATATTTCCGACAAAGAATTACTTTCGTTTTTGGAATCACATTTACATCTACTTCTTTTAATGGAATTGTATTAAATAAATTAACTTCTAAACTTTGCTTTCCAACTTCTTCACTTATTTTAGAATTATTATTAGAAGATGTTTCTACAGTTTTTAAATTTTTATTTACAATATTTATACCAAATAAAGTTGTAATAGAAATATTTTCCCCTTGAAATGCAATTATTTCTTCTGGAATTTTTTCTATTACTAAAACATATATAAAAATTATTATTAAAAAAAATACTAATAATAGCATTTTGAAAAAACTCTTCATAATTTTCTCCTTAAACTATTATTAGTATTCACATATTTTTTTATTTATATACAATTTTCTATTTAATTAATTTTTTTAATAAATAAATTAATTACCAATCTGTTGTAATTTTATTTGTTCTATACATAGAATATCTTTCTCTTCCCAAAGCTGTATAATACACTTTTGCTAATTTTCCTTTGTCTTCCATATATTCATAAATATTATCTGGAACATCTACTGTTGTCTGGTTTATTATTGATGTATAACAACCGAAGTTCAGTATGTGGATAGAAATACTGTGTAGTAGTTCCGTTTGTTACAGAATTTCTTTCAAAATCTATATTTAAATATGCAACATCTTGTATATTATTATTTCCTATTAAATCAGTATCTGTTGCCCTATGATAATATCCATCATTTGTTATAATATATATTGCATCTGTATTTACAACTTCTTTTGTTTTTGTATTTGTTACAATTGAATATCCATTATATATTTTCCCACCAATACTTAGTCCTTGCATAAAACTAATTATTGATACATTATTTAATATTTCTTCCCACTCGTCTTCTTGTAATTCTGGCATTTGGAAATTTGCACTAGTAGCACTTGCATATCTGTTATAATTTGCAATTGCAATTGATAAATTCTTTTCTATTGTATAACGAATAACAGCTAATCTATGTTGGTTAAAATCTGAATTTGGATCTTCAATGTTTATATTTCCTTGGCTTCCAAAAATATTTACCCCAGAACCAAACTCTTCTTGTAATGTATTATAAGCCCCATTTTCATCTACTATATCACTTGTAGTTAAACCTCTTAAATTATCTCTAACCCATTTAGTGAATTCATAAGCATTTTTATAATATTCTATAGCAGAACTATCTGTTGTTCCATAATTAGTTGCTGTATTTATTTTTTGTCCATTTAACATTGTAAAAGAGTGGTCACCTTCATTGTAAATTTTTGCACCGTCTTTTTTAGTATAAGGATAAGGCTGATTTGTAAAATTACCATTTTCATAAAATCCAACTTGTTCTAATAAACTTTCTTGTTCTATTGTTGTACCTCTATATGTTACTGTACCACTTCCTGATACATTAACATCATCTAACAAATACCCAGTCTTATATACACCTTTACCATTAATTGTTCCTTCTACTGTTATACAATTATCTAAAGTATATGTTATAACAACATCTATACCTCCTTTTACATATCTGCAACTATAGTGAATATAAGGTTTTAAACCATATAACTTTTCTCCATCTGTATATGTTGTTCCTGCATCTTCATCATCTAGTGTATTAGTAAATGGTGAATAAATATAATATCCATCATACATTGTATAAACAAGTGCTGGTACATAACTTTGCAAAGTATCTTTATCATATCCTGCTAAATTAAAATGTTCTGCAATTGCATTAAAAAATGTATTAACAGACGCATTGATATCTCTTAATTTTGAATTTGCTAAATCAGATGTACTACTATTTATTGTGTTTAATTGGAAAGCTTTTAAAGCATCATATGTTGCATTTGTTAGTTTTTCATCATATGATGTTTGTAAATTTATAGTTTGTACTTGATTTTGCACATATGCAGTTAATACCAATGAAATTGGTAACATTATAATAATAAATATTACTGCTAAACTTTGTATTTTCATAAATATCTTCCCTTTTGTATAAAAATTAGCTTGTAATAATATTATTACAAGCTAGTATGTTTTCTAAATTAATTTCCAGCTCCATTTGCTGTAACTATACCAGCGTGTTCTGCTGCTATTGTATATGTATCATTTCCTGTTACACTATAGAAAAAGTTTTTAAGTTGTTGAGATAATGTAGAGTTTGTATTTTTAACACTTGTTGAGAACATATCTCCCTCTTTTAATGCTAAAGTTTTAGTTTGCCCACTTGATGGGTTTATCGCATCCATTATTTGAGATGTATACATTGTATAATATACATTTTCTCCAATTTTTGTTGCTTCTGCTTGTGTTGTTTTCTTACCTGGGTTTTCATCTAAAACTTGAACTTGCATTTCAACATCATAGCTATTTCCTGTTGCTGAAAGTTGCTCAACAAAACTACTATACTTGTCCATTGTTAACTTTCCTGTAGTTCTTACATCATCTACAAAATCTGTTGTTGCTGTTTCTACTGACAATTGTGAAATATCATCTGTTCTATCAGACATTGTCATAAGTGGAAACACAAACATTAAAACTGCTGCTAATACAATTGCTATTACGGTAATTAGTGTATCTCCCATTTTATCCTCCTTCAAGGTATAACACCTTTTATTAATAATTCTTTGTATAGGTTATTACCCTTTTTTCAGTCTTGTTTGCTTCTGGTACATCTGAACCACTTGTCTCTATATCAGAATCATCATCTACTGTTCCTGCTTCTTCTTGGTAATAAATTCCTATATCTTCTTTTAGCTTTCTATTATTTATTTTATCATATAATCCTGTCGAATTCAAGCTTATTCCTAAATTTCTAAGTCTTGGTGATATATCATCAAAATTATCAGCGTCATCTCCATATAATATTGCACTTAAAAACTCTAATTTTTGCTCGTCTCCTGCTAAACTTTCTTTTTCCAAGTCTATTTTATACACAGGGTCATAATTTCCTGTTTCGTTGTTTCTTTTTCTATACAATCCATCATTTCCAAGTAAATTTTCAGCAGTTTCTGATGTTTCACTATCTCTAAAAACTATCTTATAGTTTTCTCTATATGCTTTATAAATTGATGGTATAATACTATCTAAACCAACCAATCTTTCTGTTAATACATTTCCTGCTTCATCTGTATTTTCTTCAACATATGTATAACTATATTCTCTATCATTATATTCTACTAATGCTTGAGATGTTTGTCTTACTTGTCCAAAGGCATTGATACTTATAGTCAATGCCAATACAAATATTAGTACTGATGCAGCCATATGTAACGCATCTGCAGCATTTTCCATAAGTATCTACCTCCTTTATTATAATTTATTTTATGTTCCTCCTCCAGCTGCTCCAGCATTTGATATTGTTATCTTATTAATTAAACCTGTTTTTGAATCTGTTGTGTAATCTACTTTATATGTTTTTCCTGTATTTGCTTTTGCGTAACTTCCTGTTCCTACCAAATTTCCTGATGGTTGTGTACCACTATTCCAATCAGTACCACTTGTTATAGCAACTTCAACTTGTCTTGAAGAATCATCTTGATATGTTACATTACTCATTTGAATTTGATTTAATAAAGCATTTACTTGTGCTCCTCTTACATTTGTTCCTGTATATTGTATAAATTTTTGATTAAATGAGTTTATATCTACCTCACTCATTGCATTATTGTTTACTACTCCTGATGCTTGTTGGTATATCATTATTCCTAATGATATGATTAAGATTGCAAGTAATATTGCACCTGCAATAATTAACGCTTTTGACGCATTTTCCATAATTAATTCCTCCTACATTTTTTAATTTTTTAAATTAAGTAGCATCTGATATTGTTATTGTATCAATTAAACCTGTTTTAGAATCTGTTGTATAATCTACTTTATATGTTGCTCCTGTATTTGCTTTTGTAAATGATACTCCTACTAAATCTGAATTAGCAGCTGGTGCTGTACCATTCCATTTAGTTGCTGATACAGTAACTGTAACTTGTCTTGATTCATCATCTTGATATGTTACATTATTTGTTTGAATTTGATTTAATAATGAATTTACTTGTGCTCCTCTTACATTTGTTCCTGTATATTGTATAAATTTTTGATTAAATGAGTTTATATCTACCTCACTCATTGCATTATTGTTTACTACTCCTGATGCTTGTTGGTATATCATTATTCCTAATGATATGATTAAGATTGCAAGTAATATTGCACCTGCGATAATTAATGCTTTTGACGCATTCTCCATAATTAATTCCTCCTTTTTACTTTTGTTTTATATTTTTAAACCAATTTATATCTTGGCAATTTTAATAACTAATTTAAAATATTTATTGTGTAATTTGTTCTATAAGCATATACTTAATTTTTCTATTTGGGTGATATTCTATTTTAGTACATTTAAACTTTATTCCATTATAATTTTGAACAAACTTGTCCATACCACCAATATACAATGTTTCCATATTATATAATGTATCATTATCTATTATTTTAACATCTATTTTAATTGAATTAGTATCATTTTCTATAAAAATGCCATTTTTATCCCTTTCAACACCTGATGTTAAATTATTATCATATGCTTTATTAATTAGTGTAACCACATCTGCACCATAAAATTCTTTTTCATAATAACTTTCAAATTGGTAATTTGTTTTCCTTGCCTCATTATAACTTGCTTTATAATTTAAGTACATATATGATATTCCAACTATCAAAATTACACCAATCAAAAATATTATAGCTAATTTTTTCATAATATCCTCTATATTATTATTTATAATTTTAATTGTTTAATGTAAATACTACTTTGCTAACTCTTTTTGTATTTTGATTAATACTAACATTACAACTATATGTAGGTAAACCATAATAGGTGTTTCCATCACCATCGTCTCTTGGTACTAAATTGTTCAAATCTGATTTTACTAAACCATCTAACTCTTGTGATGTAAGATTTTCCATTTTAGAATTATTTCCTGATGTTGTTTTTGCACTTACTGTTATATAGTAATTGTTTTCTGTTTGCTCTGTAAGTCCAAATGACTGATTATTTGATTTTGCTAAATTTACAACTGTAACTATATCATGTATTGTAATGTCTTTTCTTCCTTGATATGCAGTAAATTGCACATTAAATTGTTCAATTTGGTTTTCTTCGTTTTGCTTATGTGCTTCTGCAGATGCTGCACCAAAGTTTGCAAATAGAAATACTGCTAGTGATAATATTAAAATTCCAATCAACACACCTGCTGCCATAAGCAATGCTTTTGATGCATTTTCCATAATCTACTCCTATTAATTAAATTTACCATTAAATTTGAATTCCATTTTTGTTATTCTTCCTGTTTGATTGTTATATTCTACTTTTTCACAATCAAAATGTGCTCTTTTAAATTGTATATATTCATAATATTTGTATACATCACTTCTAATTGTACTATCTTCATCTATTTCTGAGAAATTGTTTACTGTTAACTTTCTAGAAGCTGAGTTGAAATTCTTAACTGCCTCTTCCTTTTTATCAACATCTGCTCCATCATCTATAAATATTTTAGTAAGATTTGTAGTTAAATTAGTAAGAGAAGTTTGTCCATAAGTATCTTCTAAATCATCTATTTCATCTTTTACCTTATTACCAAAATCATTAGATTTTCCAGTAACTTCATTTGTACTACTTGTAAATAACCTATTAGTACCATCTGCTGATAGTTCTGATATATCGCTAATTGTAAATGTAATTACCATTGGCTCATATGCCATTTCTTGACCTTTATCAGCCCAATTAGTTCCTGCTGTTGACTCTCTTCTATTATAATCAATCGCTTTGTTTAATAGTGAATATAAATCACTACCTCTTACATCTTTTCTGTTATAAGTTTCATATTGACTATTAAATTCTGCCATCTGCGTAGAACGAGTACTTCTTGTATTAGTTTCCTGATAAGCAGTTATATTACTAAATGTTAATATTAATGCTCCAATAATCATAAGTGCTATTAATACACTTCCTGCCATAATAAGAGCTTTTGATGCATTTTCCACTTATTTTCCTCCTTTTTATGACATAGCTGACATTGACTCAAATGAAGATCCCATACTTGTTAAGCCTATAAATACTAATGGTACTATTAAATATCCTACAAACATACAAACCATTGGTGCAAAACCTATGAATTTTCCTATCATACCTTTTCTTTTGATTAATCTTTCGTTTGATTCTTTTCTCTTTTCTTGGTAATAATCTCTTTCTGAATCTAATTCATCAAACGCATCTTTAATTGGTATTTTTTCAACTGCTGCTTGTAAGCTTTCTATTATTCTAATTAAAGGCAAATATGAAACTTCTTCTTTCATTGCTTCTAATGCTTCCCAAGCACCGGCTTCATAGTTATTAACACATTTTGTAATTTGTGGTTTAAATATATTTGAATATCTTTCAAGCCACTCTAGGATAATTTCAACATTAACCCTTTCAATTCTCATAAGCATCATAATAATTGTCTGGTATTGCATTACTTCATCTTCCATCTCTAATTGTCTCATCTTAACTTGGAAATATAATATCCAAATTGGTGCCATATATCCAATTACTGCAAATACACAAGCAAGTAATAATTCAAACCATTTTAAGTATTCACTATTTACTACTTGCAATTTTTCATAAATTCTTTCTGCAGCTGAATCTAATTCTTCCTCTTCTGCATCTTCATAATAATCTAGTCTTTCTACTGCAGCTCTTATCTGCTCTACTGTTGTATTTTGTTTTCCTCTATACTGGTCTAAAATTATATTATCCTGCTCCGTAACTTCCATTGCTTTTGCTTCATCGCTTTCAGAAAGTCCACCGTATTATATCATAATCTGTTGTCGGCTCTGTATAAATATAATCTATTGCAACTGCGTGTAATTGCATAAAAATTATTATTGATGCTACAAATACTACTATTGTAAGTGATATTCTATTAATATAAAGCCATGGCATCTTTAATGATGATGCTGAGTCTTTTAATAATTGTTTAACTTTTCTATATTCTTTTGTTCCTTCTTTTGGTATAAATAAGTCAACAAATTTTTTAATTGGTTTTTTCTTATATAATTTTTCTTGCCAAGGGTTTTCTGTGTTTTTAGTATTCATTGCTGTAGAACCATTATCTTTTAATTTTCTTACTAATATATAAGATATAAAAGTAAGTATTAAAATAATTATTTGAACAATCATACCTGGTTTTCCTAAATACCAGTTAGCAGTAAAACTAAAATTATCAATTGCCCAATTTTTTAGTGGTTCTAGCAATAGAACTGGTGCTATAGAAATAACTGACAAACTTTGGAATACATAGTTTAATTTATCTCTTTTTAATATTTCTAATTGCATTTCTTGTGCTATGTTGTTAACATTTTTTAAGTATAAAGATGCACCGTCTATTTTTCTATCACCAAATTCTTTAGTTAAATATGATATACCTGCAAATTCTTTTAAGAAACTGTTTGGTGCTATATCATAATATTTTTCAAGTTCCATTTCAGGGTCATCTGAAATTAATATTTCATAAATTTTTTCACCCTGTCTTGATATATCCATTTCGTCATCTTGAGAAACTTGATATATCGCTTCTTCTACCATGTTATATTCATGATAAGCATGTCTAATTTCTGAGAAAAAATCCAGTTGCTCTTTTAATAAATTTGTATCTTTTTTATCTATTGACCCATCTATTAATGTATCTATCATAAATAATTCAAATATTAACAATATAAACATAAGTAAATAATTACTAGACGTTAGTATAATTGTAATAAGCATTATAGGAAATATTATAGCTAATGCTTTAGTAAGTATTTTTGATGTTCCTTTTCTGGTATTATACTCATCATCTATATTTATTATTTCCAGTCTTCTTCTGATTTTTAATACATATCTTTTAATAAAAGGAATTTTTATGTATGTAAGGTATAGCTTTTGGAACAAAACTTCTGTTGAAAAAGATTTTTCCTTAGTTCCTTGTTGTAGTTTTTGTATTCTTTTATATTCTGATGTTTGCATTTTTTTAGATAATATATAATAAACTAATATTATTAATACAAAAGCTCCACCAGCTCCACCCATTATGTAATATATAATCTGATTATTCACTTCATCCACTTAGAGTTAGCACCTCCTTTACATCAAATGTTTCTTATACTTCTGTTTTCTTTTTTCTTCCTCTTCTTTTAGGTGTTTCTATATCTGCTGAAACTTCTACTGTTTCTTTCTTATTGCCCCAATGTTTTTGAACAAACTTATCAAAGCTTTCAGCATCTGCTGCATCCATATTAAGTCTCATTTCTCTTAAGTTGTTTTCTGTTATTGGGTTTGTTATTTTGTATTCACCGTCTACATATTCTAATATATTTCTATATGTATATAATTTTCTATCTGTAACATTTTCAAAATAATGTGTTGCATTATCAAAAAATTTATCAAATTTTCCTTCTAATGTTTTTTCTTTTCTATGGTCAAATGTATATTCATTTTTTTCTTCTACTGGAATACATTCTGTTATTCTTTCTACATATCTTTTTCCTCTAAAGTCTTTTGTTAAGTGTATATCAAAGTTTAATACTTGTATAACTTGTTCTTCTGCTGTTTTTTCATTATTGAATTGTCCTATTCTTAACATTGAGTTTCTAAGTGCTGTTACTAAGTTTGGAAATGTTTTTGCGTGGTGTGTAAATAATGTAAATTTAGATGCAACTTGGGCAGCTTGTATCATCCAAGCAGCAACGTGGTCTGTTGCAACCTCACCTATGATATTTACAGAACCATCAGTTTTCTTTTGAACGTCCAAACCTTCTTGTCCTGAAATTGTTTCAGTTTCTCTAAATGTTAATATGTTTCTTGTTGGATAAATTTTTCTTAAGTGAAGCTCAAATGCTGTTTCCTGAACACGTATGTTCATTGTTTCATAAATATTTTCTATCATACCCATAAGCATTGTTGTTTTACCACAACCCTGCTCACCAGTAATTGATATAATTCTTGCTCCTTTTACTAAATATTTTAATAATTCTATTGAGTCCCCACTTCCAGGTTCTCCTTTAAACCATTGCTCCAAAGTTGAACGTTTAACGTCAAACTTTCTTACGAAAAATGCCCATGTTTCTGACATTGATGGTCTTACAACAACAACACGAGAACCATCTTTCATTTCATTTATTTTATAACCATTTGTATCTGATAACTGTCCCGGGTTATTATATTTATAAATATTTTGACAAACCCTTTTTAGTTCTGCTTCTGTTCCAAATGATAAAAATGCTAAACGTATTGATTTACCTTGGAAGAATATCCAAATACTATCACAAGCACGTGGAACTTTGTGTTCTGCTATTTGATTTAAATAATCTCCACCATCTGTTTGTGCTACTTGGCTTAAGAAACTTTCTGGAAGTCCTGATACACCACCAGAAACACCATCTATGTTCATATCTCTTACTTCATCTATTGAACTATATCCTTTATAATGTTGGTAAATTCTTTGAACTACTACACTTAATTTATCTGCAAAAGATAACACGATATTTTCTTTTTCAAATATATCTTCTATTTCGTTTGATGTTATAACATAAGAAGGTTTTGTTTCTCCTTCTACATATTTTAATTCTGCTAAATCATATTTTTTTATTAATTCTGTTAAAGCTTCATATGCAAATTCTTTTTTATATGCATATATTAATATATCAAATTTATCTTGTGGTGTAAGTAAAGATGGAATATCAAATGGTATTGCTTTTGATATATTACTTTCAGTAACTCCATATTCTTTTTCTAACAAATCATAGATTAATTCTTTAACATATCTTTTATCATTGACATCGCCATATGTACAACCTTTTAAAGCTTTCTTTAATTCATATTTTTTGTTTTTTCTTCTTTTTAATTCTTCTTCAGAAAGCCCTATATCATAAAGGTTTATTTTTGTTATTTCATCTAATCTTTTTTTGACAAACTCTGTCATCATCTCTATTGTATATGTTTTATCATCTACATTTAATTCTGTTTCAACTTCTGCTGTTTTCTTTTTCTTAATAACATAATAAATTGCATAACCAGCTAAAGCTAAAACAACTAATATTAGAGCAATATTGGTAATTGTCATAATTTGTCCACCCTCCTTACATCTTTATCGCTAAGTCTTGTAATCTATATATAATATTATCAGTAGTTCTTTTTACTTCTTGCATAAATATACTGTTTCTATCTTCTTCATCAATTTTTCTAAGTCTTAAAAATAAATCTGGCACTTTTGCTTCTTCACAAGCTTCGAAAAATAATGTATTATATGGTATTGTTGAAACTTTATTTTTTTCTCCCATATATCTTGAGATATTTTTAATTGTATATTTTGAGAATTTATCATATCTTCCTATTAAAATTAAATTTTTATTTGATTTTAATATAGGAATTTCTTCTCTCTTTTTCATAAAAGCTTTTATACTTGCTAATCTTTGGCTTAAACAAGTAACTATTAAATTAGAATTTGATAATATTGTATCTTGTAATTCTTTCCCTAATTCATTATCTAAGTCTACAAAAACCAAATCATAATATCTATTTGCTAAATTAATTATTTCTGGATAATAAGATTTTAGCTCATCATATTCTAATTTTTCACCTTTAAAACTTGGTAATATTTCTAATCTATCTTTAAATATTATTTTTGTATAGTTTGTTATTTGCTCTGGAGATATTCTATTACTTTTCATCATTGTTTCTAAGCCTACAATTCCATCTTCCATTGCAACATTGGTATTTGGTCCAAATAGTCCTAAATTTTTCCTAGGTTTTTTTTCTTCCCAAAAACAACGATCTAAAGTAGTATCTTTATGTCCTGTTGATATAACTAATATTTTATAATTATGTTCAATTGCCATATGAGTAACTATTGCTGTTATATTTAAAGTTTTTCCAGTTTGCTCTTTTTCATCATTCCAAAATGTTACAACTGACATATTTACACTCCTCTTTCTATTGTTTTAATCGCTCTTCTTACTCTTGACTCATTAGCATCTCCTAAAATTTCTTCTGTTAAATATGCTAATCCATCTTTATATTGTACACTTAATTTTTTAAATTTTATTTTTGCCACTCTTTGGTTTTCATGTATAACACTTAAATCTCCATTTTCTATTGGGAAATATACTCTATAATCGTTCCATATTATTTTATATCCCAAAGATAAGAAATTTAAATAATCGTCTTCTTCTTTTAACATTTCTTTAGAAAAATATACTTTTGTAAGACTAATTGCATTTTTTAATCCTATTAAAGCTTCTAAACCTTTTTTTAATGAGTATATATCAAAAGATGTTACAAAATAATTTTTTTGAGATTCTTCTAATTCAAATTCATCAAATCCTTCTTTATTATCTGTATCAACAAGCATAATGTCATATTCCATTTCTTGGTCTTCTGAAACTCCTAGATATTTTTTTATATCTTCTACTTTTTTAAAACCAACTGCAATGTCTATATCTTCATATTCTGTTACATACATTAAAGTAGGGTTTATTACAGGTATAATATATCTAGCTTTTTGATTTATTGTAGCATCAACTACCAAAACATTTTGTCCTAGTTCTGTTAATATTTTTGCTACATATATAATTAAATCAGTTTTATCATAACCCCCTATAAACCCTATTTTTTTCATAATTAAAGAACTCTCCTTTTTATCTTTTATTCTGTAGTAGTTGTTGGCGTTGCCAATGAGTCTAAATAATCTTGTCTTGTTTCTAATGATTTTGTTATACTTTCTTCCATATTTGTTTGTAAATTACTATCTGCTTGTTCTGCATTACTATTTATTACATTATTTATATAATCATTTCTTAATGCCACATTATATCTATTTCTTATAGCTTCCATTGCATTTTCTAATACATTTGGATCACTTTGTAATAATGCTGATGATTCTGCACTAACAACATATGTTGGTGTTGCTGCATTTTGCATACCTGGTTCTGTATATTTAGTTGCATATAGTTTAGCTCCATTTATTTTTGCTGCATCCACAATTGCTGAACTCATATGTAATATTTCATCTTCTGACAAATTAACCCAAATTGTATCTAATGAATCTGTTTCTCCAACTACTGGTATTTCTACTTCTTTTTTAGATACTACTATAAAGTCTTGTCCATTTGGTAACATTAATCTTATATCAATATAATCTCCAGTTGTTAAATCTATTGGAAGTATTACTACATTGTATTCTTGTTTTCTTACATCGTCTTGTACTACACTATCTCCTCTACTGATTAAATCTGTAGTAATTAATGTGTTTGCATTCATATCTACTTTAGCAACTATAGGAACACTATCTAATTCTAGATATTCTCTTTGTCCATTTCTTTCAATATAGAAGTTTCCTGTATTTTCTTCTTGTCCTACTTGATATCTATTATTATCTATTGTTATATACATAGTTGCATTTCCGTTGTTATATTGAGTTGTTATTTGATTTCCCTCTTTATCTTGAAGTGCATAATTTTCTATCACACTTAAATCACTTGTCGCATTACTTGGAACTAATGTCCTATTTACAGCTGTTAATGTTAACATGTCTGTTGTTATTACTTGTCCTGATTTTACATCTTGATTTAAGACATATGCATTTACCATATTTGCTGCATCTGCCCTTTCTTTGTTAATTTTGTCCATTAATTGCATTACTAAAAACGCTATGATTAGTCCTGCTATTATTAACATTACTAACATACCTAATAAAAATGAATTTCTTGCTTTTCTTTGCATTGGATTTGTAGCCATAACAAATTCCTCCCTTAAAATATATTTTTTCTTAATTTTCTACAAAATAATCATCTATTTTATTTTAACGCAAATAAATCTTAAAATCAATGGAATTATATAACTGTTATTAAAAGTTAATATTTTTGTAATATTTTTGTAATATTTCAGATATTCCTTCCTCATCATTACTAGATGTAACTTCATCTGCTAGCTTTAGTATAACTGGCGTACTTTGTCCCATTGCAACTCCTAACCCAGCATTTTCAATCATTTTTTTATCATTTAGATTATCTCCAATTGCCATTATTTCTTCTTTTTTTACTTTTAATTTTTCCATTAAAAATTCTATTGCATTCCATTTATCAACATCTCCTGTTGAAATTTCTGTATAATAATAAGATATTTCAAATTCCTCTGTGCCTTGTTTTATTGTTTTTCTTGACATATGTGATATTTCTAATACTTCTATATCTCTTATTTCTTTTACTTTTCTAATTATTGAATTAAATACTGTTTTATTTTCATCACATATTGTTATTTTTAAAAACCTTGCATCTTCTTTATTTTTTACATAATCATACATATTTTTCACAAGATTAATTTTTGTTTTTTTGCTTTCTTCTTTTTTTAAATTTTCTTTGTGATAATATAAAACATTATATTTTAGTGAAGTTGCGAGTATTTCATTTTCTGTATATATATTATATGATATACTATTTTCTTCACATATTTTTATTATTTCTAAAACTTTTTCTTTTGATAATGTTTTTTCGTATATTATTTCATCATTTTTGATATCATAAATAATAGCACCATTTCCTGCAATAAAATAATTTTTGCTTTCAATTTCTTTTGCAATTTCTTTTATCGAATCAATTGGTCTTCCTGATGCTATTACTACTTCTATTCCTTGTTCTTCTACTTTTTTTATTACTTCTTTTGTTTTGTTAGTTACAACGCCATAACTATTTAGCATTGTACCGTCTAGATCAATTACAACTAATTTATACATATTTCAACTCCTTTTTTAACAAAAATTATTATATAAATAATATTTTAAAAATGCAATCTTTTTATAAAATTTTTTTGTAAAAATTTCCTGTTTATTTTTATTATTTTTTGCAAATGATAGTATTAGAAAAAGCAAAGGTTTTTTCTAGTTGTAATATTACAGGAGGTGAAAAAACGATGGCAAACTCTTCAAACAAAAAATTAGTACCAGAAGCTATGACTGCTTTAGATAAATTCAAATATGAAGTAGCTAGTGAAGTTGGTGT
>CALXEY010000035.1 GCA_944387455.1 uncultured Clostridia bacterium | reverse complement strand
CAAAATATAAAGGTTTTTATGTAGGAAGATATGAGTTAGGTTTAGAAGGAGATACACCTGTAAGTAAAAATGCAAGTGAAAATAGTAGTGCACTAACAACAGCAAGTGCAAGCAACTCTAAAACAAGTATGTGGTATGGTTTATATAAAAAATGTTTAGAATATAAAGTACCAGAAATAAGTAATTCATCAGTAACGAGTACAATGATATGGGGAAGTCAATATGATGCAATGATGAATTTTATGAAAAGAAGAGGAGAAGAAAATGCTATAAAATCAACTAGTAATAGTTCAATACAAAATAATAGTTATGTAACAGGGCAAAAAGAAACTGATGTAATAAAAAATGTATTTGATTTATATGCTTGTCATAGAGAGTTGACATTAGAGGCTAACTCTCTCAACAATCGTGTTAATCGTGGAGGTTATTCTGGCATTAGCAATTCTCCTTCTTATAGGTACAGCTACAATCTTACGCTTACTAGCAGCTTCTCTTCTTCTCGCCTCACTTTATATATAAAGTAGCACTGGACAATGATTAAAATAAACTAAAACTAACCGAAATTAGATTTAGACAAATAAATTATGAAAGATCGCTTTTTTGTTTTACCAAAAAGAGGCGAAAATCAGGAAGCCATAGCATAGGCTACCTGATTTTCGCCTTAAAAATAAAAAATTAAGTACTTAAAAATAAAAAATTAAGTACTTAAAAATAAAAAATTAAGTACTTAAAAATAAAAAATTAAGTACTTTTTTTGTGCTTGTTGGGAGGTAATAATGAAATTTTATGAAATTGTAAAAGAATTACAAAAAGAAAATAAAGGGAAAATAGTATTAATACGAAATGGAATATTTTATTGTGGAATAGGAAAAGATGCAGTGTTAATGAATAATGTATTAGGTTATATACCGGTATGCTTTAAAGAAAATGTGTGTAAATGTGGAATACCTGTAAATGGAATAGAAATAGCAATACCTAAAATGTTAAGAAGTGGTTTTGGTTATGTAATTTATGATTATAACAAAAAAGAAAAAACATATAAAAAAATAATAGAATTAAAAGGGAATTATGTAGATATTGAAGATAATAATATAGGATGCTCTAATTGTTGGTATAAAGAAAATAAAATGAAAAGCACAGAAGAACATATACAAGAATTAGGAAAGGTAATAAAAAGGTTTGAAAATGAACAAAAATAATAGTTTTTTATTAATACCAAAGTATGAAAATTATATTTATTATATGTTAAATGTAATATTAAAATTACCAAGAGTTGAGAAATTTAATATAGGAAATGAATTTAAGAACTCAATGTACCAAACATTAGAAAATATATTATTTATAGAAAAAATAGAAAAAGAGAAAAGATTATATTATTTAAATATAATAGATACTAAAATAAACTACCAAAGAATAATGTTAAGAATAATGAAAGAAAATAGGTGGATAGACGAAAAGAAATTCAAAGTAGCTTTTAATTTATTATATGAAATAGGAAAAATATTGGGAGGATTAATAAAATTTTATGCCAAAAACATTAAGAAACAAATATTATAGAAATCTGTGTTTTCAAAAATTAATGGAAGCACATAAAAAAGCAAGAAGGGGAAAAGGTTTGCGAGACGAAATAATAAAATTCAATTTAAAACAAGAAGAATATATTTATTATTTGTTAGAAATTTTGGAAAATAAAACATATAAACACGGTGGTTATGAAGTTTTTTATGTAACAGAACCAAAATTAAGAAAGATAGAAAAAAGTAGATATATAGATAGAGTCGTCCATAGGTGGTTAGTAGATAATTTCTTAGAACCTTATTTTGTACCTAGTTTTATTAATACTTCTTATGCGTGTATTAAAGGTAGAGGTATGCATAAAGCTTGTTTAGATGTGCAAAAAGCAATGAGAAGCTGTAAAAATAAGTGGGGTTCTTATTATATACTTAAAATGGATGTAACAAAATATTTTGAAAACATAGATAAAAAAATATTAATTAGTATTTTAGAAAAGAAAATATTGGATAAAGATGTAATGTGGTTAATAAATAAAATTTTATACTCTCAAGAAAAAGAAGTAGGTTTAGAAATTGGAAATTATACCTCACAATTATTTGCCAATATTTATTTAAATGAAGTAGACCAGTATGTGAAAAAAGAACTTGGTATAAAATATTACTTTAGATATATGGACGACTCTGTTTTAATGGTATCTAGTAAAGAAGAAGCAAAATATTGTTTAGAAAAAATAAAAAATTTCTTATCTTTAAAATTAGGACTTTGTTTAAATAAAAAAACACAAATATTTAAATCAAAACAAGGAGTAAATTTTTGTGGTTATAAAATAAATAAAAATAGATTAAAATTACGAGATAAAGGAAAAAGAAAATTAAAGAAAAAAGTAAAAAAATTAAAAAGTTTAATAAAAGAAGGAAAAATATCTAGCGTAGAAGCTAAACGTTTTCTTTCTGGACATATGGGTTATATAAAAATAGCAGATACGTGGAGTTTGGAAAATAAATTGTTTTATAGAGAAAATTAGGGATAAATCGAAAAGGCTAACTCTAACAACAATCGTGTTAATCGTGGAGGTAATTCTGGCAATAGCAATTCTCCTTCTTATAGGAACAACAACAATCCTACGAATACTAACAGCAACAATTCTTCTCGCCTCACTCTAATACAATTTCTAGATTATATATTTTACGGAATATATACAATGAAAGTATTAGTATTAAAGAGATTTATTCCTTCCTAATTTAGGTAAAAATAAAATAGTAAAATAGGTATTAGTAAAAATAATTATTATTTCTAATATACTTATTTTACAATCAATATAATAAAAAGAAAGAAAAATAAAGGTAAAAATAAAAAAGTCTAAATAGACTAAAAAATAAATAAAAAAGTAGTTGGAAACTTATAAAGTTTTCACACTGCCAAGAAAAAAGGAAAAGAAAAATGAATATATGTTTTATAATAGGAAAAATAATAAGTGAAATAAAATTTGATTTTATAATAGAAAATAATACTATTAATAAAGATATTGTTACAACAAGGTTTAAAATATTATTAGAAAATGGAAGCATAATAAAAGTAAAAGCATATGGAAAAATTGCAGAAAAATGCTTTCAAAAGTTTGTAAAAAGTGATATTGTAAGTATATATGGTATATTAAACTCTAATGGAGAATTAGAAATACAAGAAATTGATTTATTATAATTTAAAAATACAGGTATAAATTAAAAACAAATTTTAAATAATAAATTATAATAAACAAGAAATAAAAATTTGGAGGTATATATGGAAAATATAATTAATAATAAAGATATGATTAAATTAATATATGAAGCACAAAATGAAGAAATAGACAAAATAATAAAAAAAGTAAATTTAGAATTAAAAAGAAAATTAAAAGAAGTAGATTTAGACGAAGAAATACTTGATAAAATAGAAGAGAATTATAATATAAAAATAAGTAAATATAATGAAGAAATTTATAAAAAAGGTTTTATAGACGGTGTTAACACTATCTTAAATTGCATAAAACAAGAAAAAACGTGATAATATCACGAAATTATTAGTGAAAAACGTGATTAAATCACGTTTTTACTTCTAAAAATGCCATATATGTTAGTAGGAGCAAGACAAACAGGAAAGACATATATAATAGAAGATTTTTGTAAAAATGAATTTCAAAACTATATATATAAATTTAGATAGGGAAGAAGAAATAAAAAAGATATTTGATAGAACAATTCCTGTTATTATCTTAATAAGTCCATTATCTATTCTATCTATTAGCTCTTTTAAATAGTAATCTCTTTTAATTTCCATACAAAACCTCCATTACGAATTTTTGACGTTTACGTCCTTTTTTCGTAATAAAATAATTTAATTATATATATTATATGTAAAAAATCAAAAAGAAAAACTTATTAAGAAAAAATTAAAAATATAGTAACTAAAAAAATAAAGTAAATTAATAAAAGTAAAACATTTTTTCCTATAAAAAAACCTACGGAAATAAAGAAAATCTTATGAAAATTGCTTGCAAATTTTTTTTAGTTTTAGTATAATACAAATGTAGAAAAATACGAAGAGATAGTGTGAAAAGTTTTATGGAAAGCAAGGATAAAACAAAAACGCATTAAAAACTTATAAAAAATAGTACATTGAAATAAGAATAGAATTAATAGAATTTAGAAATAACATAAAAACAAGGGAAATATTAGAAAAATAAGCATGGTAAATAAACCTAAGAAAGATTATTTTTTAAGCATATTGTTTAATATAATCATAACTTAAGTTAATTAATTCAATCCATTTATTAGGCATGTTAGAACATTCCTGAACTTCAGGAATTTCAACAGGCACATGATAATTAAGAGCTGAATTAGGTCTTAAAAAGTTAAAGAAAGTAGCAAAAAGAACCATATAATTATTAGCATTTTCGTTGGAAGAGAAGCCGTTTTTAGGACGATAATAATATTTTAAAGTTCTGTTATGTCTTTCAATAATTTGTTTAGAAGAACGATATTTTTTAGAAGTTTCATCTAAGTTTTTAAGACCAATAACTTGGTAAAGATGGAAAGGCATACCATGTTGAGTCCAGTATTGAACAGCAACATTATAAATAGGGTTACCATCAGTAATAACCTTTAAAGATTCAGGTAATTCCTTATACTTTTTAAGAGTAGAATAAGCAGCTTTAATAGAAGATAAAGAATCTCTATGTTCAAAGACTCTATAAGAAGTAACAATTTTCTTTATAGCATCAAAGTAAAAGAAAATGTATTGAGTTTTACCAGCAACTTTAATATAAGTTTCATCAGCACAAGAGGAGTCAGAAAGCACATAAGGATAGAATTCAAGAATGTATTGGACAATAGAAGATACAGACTTACAGTAATTTTCAACGGTTTTATAAGAAAGATTAACATTATGGATATCTTTAAGAATAGAAGATGTTTGTCTATAACTTAAACCGTAATTAACATGATAAGTAAGGCAAAGGCCTATAATATACATTGAGTGATGAGCCTTAGATATATCAATAGGAACACGAAGAAAATTTCTAAAATCTTTTTGGATTTCAGGAGGTTGAATATTAAATTTACGATAAGAATAATGAAGTTTAAAAAGAGAAGGGTTTTTAGCATAAAAATCAGAATCTTCCTTAGATAAATGTTTTAAGTTATCAAGAAAAAAAGAGCAGTTTTTATTAGGGCAAACATAAACATCAAAGTCAGATCTAGAATGCTTTAAAGTTAGTTTATAGTGGCAATGAGGACATAAGAAATTAACATCAGTTTGTTTATTAGGATTCAAAGAAAAGACATGAGAACAAACTTTACATTCAAACTGAGACTGTTTACCATTATTATCGTAAAGGTATTCTTTAGGGGCACCACAACAAGGGCAAGAAACATTGATAGTAATTTCTTTACCATTACGACGTTTAACAGGCTTAATATTGTTATCTTTAATAAGTTGTTTAAAGTTTTTATGTTCAAGAGAAGAAGATTTTTCTACAATAGCAGGTTTATCAACTTTAAAACGGCGATAACGTTCATCAGCAGGATGTTCTTTAATATTAGAATTATCATCAATTTTAATAAACTTAGAAAGAAAAATAATAATTTTCCAAATAAATTTATTAATTCTATTTAAAAGATTAATTAAATTTGATATAATATAGTTCATAGCGAATACCTCGTATCTTTAGTTTTTTGTTTTGAGATTTTATGAACTAATTATACAGGAATTCGCTATTTTTTAAAAGTAAAAATAGAGGTAAAAAACAAAAAGGTCAAAAAAGACCTAAAAATAAACAAAAAAGTAGTTGGAAGCTTATAAAGTTTTCACACTACCTACGAAGAAAAGAGGTAAAACAATGGAAGAAAGACAAGAAAGAAATGACGGAAAAATAATTGAAAGAGACATTGAAAAAGAAATGAGAACAGCCTACATAGACTATGCAATGAGTGTTATAGTTTCACGTGCACTTCCAGACGTTAGAGATGGTTTAAAACCAGTACATAGAAGAATTTTATATGCTATGTATGAAGATGGAATAACATCAGACAAACCATATAGAAAAAGTGCAAATACAGTAGGTTCTGTTTTAGGAAGATATCACCCACACGGAGATAGCTCTGTTTATGATGCAATGGTAAGAATGGCACAAGATTTCTCAATGAGATATATGTTAATAGATGGACACGGAAACTTTGGTTCTGTAGACGGTGACGGAGCAGCAGCTATGAGGTATACAGAAGCAAGAATGTCTAAAATCGCAAGCTATATGTTAACAGATATAGAGAAAAACACAGTAGACTTTATGCCAAACTATGATGATAGATTACAAGAACCAACAGTATTACCAGCAAGAGTACCATTATTATTAGTAAATGGTTCATCAGGAATAGCAGTAGGTATGGCAACAAACATACCACCACATAACTTAACAGAAGTTATAAATGGAATAATAAAAATAATTGATGAAGATGAAGTAACAGATGAAGACTTAATGCAAGTAATAAAAGGACCAGACTTCCCAACAGAAGGAATAATATTAGGACGTGAAGGAATAAAACAAGCATATAAAACAGGTAGAGGAAAAATAACATTAAGAGCAGAAACAAATATAGAAGAAATGAGTGGTAACAGACAAAGAATTATAGTTTCATCTTTACCATATCAAGTAAATAAAGCAAATTTAATAAAAGCAATATCAGATTTATCTAAAGAAAGAAAAGTAGAAGGAATATCAGAGTGTAGAGATGAATCAGACAGAAAAGATAAAGTAAGAGTTGTAATAGAATTAAAAAGAGATGCAAATGCACAAGTTGTATTAAATCAATTATTTAAACACACACAAATGCAAACAACATTTGGTATAATAATGCTTGCTTTAGTAAATGGAGTACCAAAAATATTAACATTAAGACAAGCACTAGATTGCTATATTGAACATAGAAAAGAAGTTATAACAAGAAGAACTAAATTTGAATTAGATAAAGCATTAGCAAGAGCACATATTTTAGAAGGTTTAAGAATAGCAATTGACAATATAGATGAAGTAATTCAAATAATACGTTCATCATATGATGATGCAAAAGAAAGATTAATGGAAAGATTTGGCTTAACTGATGTACAAGCACAAGCAATATTAGATATGAGATTAAAAACATTATCAGGTTTACAACGTGAAAAAATAGAAGAAGAATATAAACAATTAATGGAATTAATAGAACATTTAAGAGCAATATTAGCAAGCGAAAAACTTCTATTTGAAGTTATGAAAGAAGAATTAATAGAAGTAAGAGATAAATTTGGTGATGATAGAAAAACAAAAATAGTAGCATCAGAAGCTGAAATAGATGTAGAAGATTTAATAAAAGAAGAAGAGTGTGTAGTTGCACTAACACACTATGGTTATATAAAGAGAATGCCAATAGATACATATAGAAGCCAAAAAAGAGGCGGTAAAGGTATAACAGGTATGGCAACTAGAGAAAATGATTTTGTAAAAGAAATATTTATAGCATCAACACACGATACAATTTTATTCTTCTCAAATAAAGGAAAACTTTATAAATTAAGAGGATATGAAGTTCCAGAAGCTGGAAGAACTGCCAAAGGAACAGCAATTGTTAATTTATTAAGTTTAGACCCAGGAGAAAAAATATCTGCAGTAATACCACTTCAAAATTTCGCAGACGGAAAATACCTACTAATGGCTACAAAACAAGGTCTAATTAAGAAAACAGCATTAAAAGAATATGATACAACAAGAAAATCTGGACTTCAAGGAATAACTTTAAAAGATGATGATGAATTAATAGGAGTTAGATTAACAGACGGTGAAGACAATGTAGTATTAGTTACAAGAAACGGTATATGTATTACATTTGATGAAAAAGAAGTAAGACCAATAGGTAGAGTATCACAAGGTGTTATTGGTATAAGACTAGATGATGATGACGAAGTAATAGGTATGGAACCAGTAATAGCTGGAGGAAAAGCTACATTACTTGCAATTACAGAAAATGGTTTTGGAAAGAGAACAGAACTTGATGAATACAGAGTACAAAAAAGAGGTGGAAGAGGAGTAATTACTTACAAGATTACACCAAAAACAGGAAAACTAATAGGAGTAAGAATTGCAAGCCAAGAAGATGATGTAATGCTTGTTACAGATACTGGAACTATAATAAGATTACAAGTAAAAGATATAAGCATACTTGGAAGGTCAACACAAGGCGTAACATTAATGAGAACAAGTGACGGTGGTAAAGTAGTAGGTATGGAAATACTAACACCAGAAAGTGACGGTTTAGGAGATATATTATAAATAAAAAAACACTAAGTATAAAGCAATTAGCAATTTATATTTAGTGTTTTATTTATATTTTTTTGTTCAATTTTGAGTTTACTAATATTATTTTCTGAATCTTAAATCATCTCCAAAAAAGTAATAAATATCATAATAACCTGCAATTCTAGAGCCAATTCTTTCTTCATAATTATTAAAAATATCATTTATATTCAAATTAGTAGAAATAATAGTTTTAGTTATTTTATTATTTAGATTTAAAATTCTAGCATTTAAAATACTAAATAATTCACTAAGTTTCATACTATTTAAACTTTCAGTTCCTAAATCATCAATAATTAAAAGATCAGCTGTTAAAATAGAATTATAAATATTATTTTCATCACTATTATTGGTATTATAATAATTTTTATTTTTATTAAACTTATAATCTATTACGCTTTCAAGCAATATAGGAGCTGTTTGGTAAAGAACAGTTTTGCCTTTTTTTAATAATTCATAAGCTATACAGTTTGACATAAAAGTCTTACCGTAAACCAACATTGCCTGTAAAAAGCAAATTTTTATAATTAGGGTTATCAAAATTTTCTACAAATTCTATACATTTATCTTTAATATTTAAAATATTTCTTCTAGGAGAAATATTATATTTATATTTTGCAACATCAACTTCATCTGAGAAAACATTTGCATTAAAAGTAGAAAAATTTTCTTTATCTAAATTTGACATATTAGATTCATTAAAAGAATAATCAAATAATTTTTGTTTTAAACAACTACACATAGTTGTTTTATAATTACTATCTGTTATATAACCAGTATCATTACAAATTTTACACTCATAATGAGGTTTTAAATAATCAGAAGGTAAATGCAATTCAGATAAGATTTTTGCTTTTTCAGTCTTTAAATTAGTAATTCTTTTTTCTAATTCATTTTTTTCAAGACTAGAATCGCCATTTTTTAAAATGTTTTTTGTCATATTAATTGCAAAATTATTTAATTCATCTTCTATTTCGCCTAATTTAGGAATGTTTTTATATAATTGTTCTTTTCTTTTATCACAATCAATTTCTGCTTGTAATTTCTTTTTTTCATAGTCTTTTAATAAAGAATTTAGAACTTCATTTGCCATTTAACTAACCCTCCTCATTATTAGATATTGTAACATTATTATTAGCATAAAGAAAATCTAAATTATTATAAGAACGTTGTTCATAATTTGCTTTGTTAACTTTAGATTTTAAATCTTTAGTATTTTTTTCTTGTTTCTTTCTTTGTTCTAAGAAAGCATTAACTTGTTCAGGAGTTTTTAAACCTCTTTCGTGCCAATTAGTAATAATATTATTTATATATTCAAATGTAGGGTTTTGTTTAAATGTAGTTCTTTTTAAAGCAATTTCTATAATATCCATATCATAGCCAAAATTAGAAACCCAATTTTCAATATAAGCTTGTTCATATTGTGTTAAACCATTATATTTACCAAGTTTTTTAGCAATTGATTTTTTTATTTTATTTAAAGCTTCTTGGTTACTATAATAATTATCTAAATCGTTCCAAGTTTTTACTTTATTAGAAGCCCAAGCTTCAGCTACTGTTTGTACATAATTTCTATGTAAAGCACTACGTTTATAACAATAATCAAATAAAGCAATCATAACTTGTTCGTCAAAACCATATTTTCTAAACCATAAATCAATATCATTATACCAAGAAGGTCCCATAATTCCTTGGAAATACATATTATTAATATGTTCAATAGCTTTTGCTTTTGATTTGTTTTTAGCATTTTGTTCAATTTTTTCTTTAGAAAGACTAAGATTAGGAGTATATAAATTATGAAGAGTTACTTCTTGTAAGTCTATAATAACATAACCTGTAGTTTTTTTCATAATAAGTCCTTGTTCTTCTAAAAATTTAGTTCCATCATTTATTTCTTTCAAAGGAATATTTAATTTTTTAGATAAATCATTTAATTTAACATCTTTACCATATTTTGATAAAAAGATTAAATATAAATAAATTTTTAAATAATTTCCTGGTATTTCAGATAAATGTTCAGCAAAGAATATATCTGGAATACTTGTTTCTGAAAATAAAAGTGGTTTATCATTTTGTTCTAATTTCATCTTAATCTCCCCTAATTTTTTAATAAGTTTGTAACACAAATTATAACTTTTTTATACAAAAAATTCAAGTTAAATTTTTATATTTTTTTAGAGAAAAAATATAATTTTTGTCTGGTTATAAATTTAAATAAATAAGATAAAACTGTAATAATATTTTCACCATTAAACCCTGAAAAACTTATTAATAATAAAGGAAAACAAAGTGCTATAAAAACAAAAACTTTAATATCAATTGAATCAAAAATTAAATTAACGAAGATTAGTACTATAACATACCATATTATATTTACAAAAGCGGTTGTATAATCTATTATACCAAAGATTTTGTTTTTAAATTGATAATTTTTAGGAAAAATAAATTTCAAAAACCAAACCTCCAATCTATTTATGTATTAAAGATTTCACAGATTGTGAAACATTTGTGGAAACTCCACCTATAAATTCTCTAACAAAAGTATTTGCTCTAATTAAAGCATAAACGCCACCAACATATACAAATTTATTAAATAAATTTGTATCATCAAAATCTAGAGAAAATAAAATTAGTAAAACTAAAGATACAATTATTTGTATAAACAATAATGAAAATAAGTTCTTAAGCCAAGCCTTAAAAAACCAACTGGTATTATCTGTACATAAAGATATAAAAGCAAAAGGAGCAAGCAATACAAAAACTTTTACCATAATATATCTTAAAGAATATGAAAAAACTAAGCTAAGTAAAGAAATACTAAGTGTTGATTTTATTAAACCGTCAATTGAAAAAATATTTAATGAACTTGTATCAATAGATGCTTTAGTATTAATTGTATTAATTAACTCTGAAAAACAGATATTTTTACCAAAGAGGTTTTCTCCAAGGCTTCTAATTGCTAGTGAAATATTAGAATTTAGGTCTAATAACATTTGTACAATGAAAAATGAGAAATTCATACAAATTCCAAAAACAACAATTTTAATTACAAAACTAAAAGGAGAGTCAACTTTATGATATGTAATATGAGACATTAAATATTTAAAGCCATAATATAGTAAAAAGCCTAAAAGTAGAGAATTTGCGACAAGTAATATACCATTAGAAGTTGATGTTCCAAATAGTTTTTCAAAATTAGAATCATTTAAAATATCTGAATTTATAAAAGTAATTTCATCTAATACTGAATATAAATTATTATCAATTGAGGCAAATAATGTTTCAAATATTGTGTTAATTGTATTTATAATAGTTTGTGTAATATTATTTGTACCTTCCAAAAATCAAGCCTCCTATCCTATTAAAGATTGAATTGCAGAAAGAATTAAATCTATTGCAAGTATAAATGCGTATGAGAAAAGAGAACCTTTAATAATTTTTTTACCTGTTCTTATTTTTTCTTCATCACCAAAACTAAATTTTTTCATAAAAATACCACTACCAACAGCAACTGCAGCAGCTGGTGTTGCTATTTTTAATAACCAACCTTCAATACTTTCAAAAGCTGAGTTTATTTTATTAACAATTTCAGGGTCTCCCCAAGCAAGACTAGAATTACTTATTGTTAAAAGTAATAAAATTGAAAAATTAAGTATAAATATAAAATAAAAAGTTTTTTTCTTCAAATTAATCAGTCCTTTCTAAAAATTATTCTTTAAAATGTGGGAACATATTTAGCTTTTTTGGTGGATAAATAATATTCCCGTCAGATAAAAATGTAAGAGCGGTAAATGTTTCTAAGTTTTGAGTAAAAAATTTAGAGTCATAAATATAATCATTTTGATAATATGTACTGTAACTTTCAGAAATATTTGAGTCTTGTGAGTTTAAAGTATTTGTAATATAGCTAAAATTAGTTTCTTTTGCACTTTCTGAAATGCTTTTAGATATTTTTTCTTTGTCTTCTTTACCAAGCTGTTTTTGTGCTTCTTCAATTGTGAAAATATCATCTGTTCTAAACCAAATTTTATTAATTAAGTTTTGAACAATTACTTTAACAGTGGCTTCATCTTTTAGAGCAGTTTTTAAAGATGAATAACTTTGTGTACTTACAATATTTATACATTTTGCCTCTCTACTTAAAGAAAAGAATTCACCGTCTGTTTTGCTAGCAAATTTATCATATTCATCACAAATAAAAGCAGATGTCCTTGCTTGGTTTCTAGCTAGATGACTCATTACTTCTGTTTGGAAGTCCAGCTTTAAATATGTTGCAATGATTTTTGAAAGTGCGTTATATTCAAAAATATTCATATTTAAAACAACGATTTTTCCTTTAGATAGTACTTCATCAAAACCTGTAAATGTTAATTTGTTTTTAGGGGAACAGAAAGTGGTTTTCACATCAAAATCTGAGACAAATGTACCTGTAATTCTGGTAATTTCAGAAATTAGAATACCTTTTGTTCTAGAGTCTAGACTTAAAAATTCTTTTTCGAAGAAATTTAAACTTTCATTTAATTCATAAATCTGTTTATCATTAAATTTATTAGTAATAAACAGATTTCTTAAATCTTTGATTTTTTCTTTGTAATAATCTGGAATTGTTACTAATTTATGTAGTTCTGTAAAAGTTACATATCCATTATTATAAAGTCTACAAAGCTTAATACATTCTGTTAAAACTTCTTCTGCCTTATCTAACCAATAGCTTTCAGAATTATTTTCTGAAAATAACAATAATATTGTCTTTAATCTATTGGCTAAAACCTGTGCTTTTAAATTTGGTTTATGCAAAGGGTTGTAATAAACATTAGAGCCTAATTCTAGAACTATTAAATCTTGTTCTAGATTATATTTTTTTACATACTGGCTTATTTGTTTATAATAATTACCTTTAACATCTAATATTAACATACCAATTTTTTTGTCTTTATTATTAGAGTTAAATTCTAATAATTGACGTGAAAAAGGGTACATTGCACTTGAGGTTTTTCCTGAACCTATTGTTCCTGTAATTAAAAAGTTTTGGTATAAACCACTTTCTGGTATAAAAATTACATTATTATTTTCATCTTTTCCTACTTTTAAATTTAAACTTTTTTGGAGACTTTTAGAATTTGTTTTTAAGTTTTCTTTTGGTTTATTAAATATTTTTTGAATATTTGATTTTAAATTTTTAATTTTATTAAATATGTTTAAAATTATCCTTGTATATATAAAATGTCCTATTAAAAATAACGATATTGACGATGTAAATATATATGTTATTTTAATTATTTTCCATAACTCGGGATTTTTAGAACAGATATCAAATGGGTGTATTCCGTAAGGAATTATAACTTCTGTTGCTGTGTATATAGGATAAAAAATTTTGAAATTAATAAAACCAAATATTAATAAGAACACAAAAGAAAATAATATACTTTTCTTTGTTACTAAAATATAAATAACCTCCTTTTAAAAATATTTTTTCTTTATCTGTAATTTTGATCCTTGTTTATTGTGAAATAAAAAGATATCAAAAAAAGTATAAATTGAATATAAAGTAATAAAAAGACAAATAATAAATGTAAGGAAATAAAAATTAATTAAACTAGAAATTATCATCACCGCCTTACAATTTTTAATATCATACAACATTTTTTTAATTTTGTCTATACTTTTTTAAAAAAATGTGATAAAATTATTATTAGCTAATTAAAAAAGAGGAGGAAAACAATGAATTTTAATAAAGATACAAGAATTGGTGAATTATTAGAACAAGCTCCAGAAAAAGCTGAAATTTTATTAGATATGGGTATGCATTGTTTAGGTTGCCCAGCATCTCAAATGGAAACTTTAGAAGAAGCTTGTGATGTACACGGAATTGATGTTGAAGAAGTGTTAGAAAGACTAAATAAGTAGAAAAATTCCAAAAAAAATAAAAAAATTCACAAAATTTACAACTTTTTTTCACAAATGTATTGACATTTGTGAAAAAATATTGTAAGATATAAAAGCGTTATGAGTGCAAACATAATACGGGCTATTAGCTCAGGTGGTAGAGCACTTGACTTTTAATCAAGTTGTCCCGCGTTCGAGTCGCGGATAGCTCACCAA
>CALXEY010000034.1 GCA_944387455.1 uncultured Clostridia bacterium | reverse complement strand
ACCTCCTCTTTTTCTTGCTATTTTTATAATATCACTTATAGTATTATCTGTTACTTCACCAGATAAAGTTAATGTAAATACTTTTTCTAACAATTTTCTTTTTTCTTTTGCTATTTTTGTATATGATAATAAAAATTCATTAACTATTTTCTCTACATCATCTAATTGTTCAAATAAATACGCTTTATCTAATATATAACTACTTTCTCTTAATTCATCTTTATTATATTTTTTAATATCTATAATTTTATAATTTCCTACATTTTTCTCATTTCCTAGAATTAATGGAATACCATTTTCTATATCTTCTTGTAATTCTCCTAAACTTGTTTTTGCTGTCCATTTTCCTTTCCCTGTAAATATTACACCTGATATTACCATTGGCATTGGTTTGTTTTCTCCTATTATTGGCATATACCTATTTATTATTTCTGTTTCATAATTTAAAATTCTATATACCATATATTTATCATTTTTAGTTTGATGTTCTATTAAGAAAAATGTTTGTGTTCCTTTTATTTTATATAATATATCTACTTCTAATACTTTATTATTTCTAGTTCTAAATTCTGTATTACATAATTCTAATTCATCTGGCATTACGAAAATATTATAATTTATATATATAAATCTTGCTGCTTCTTCCTGATCTAGCATAATTTCCTTAAAAATTTTATCGTGCAATTTATCTATATATGTTTTATTTTTCTTACTTTCCTCTTCAATTTTTTCTAAAATTTTTAATAATTCTTCTTTTTTATCAGGTTTTCCTAAATAATTTTTTATTTTCTCATCTGTTTTTTTATCCATTTATAACGCATTCCTCCTTTATATTAACACACTTGTATTTATTTGGCAATATTTTTTATACGGTAAAATAGCCATTAAAAACCTAAATAACTTCCCTATTCTCTTTTTCCCTCTATTTTTTGAACTCTTTCGAAATAAAAATTGATTAAAATTTATAAAACAATTCAAAATCTGTTGACATATTATCACAATATAGTTGTTCTGTCAAGTGTTTTTATGAAAAATACAAAAAAACGTTCGACAAAATTCGACATTACCAAAATTATTTTTATAAAAGCTATTAAATTCTGCCACTAATAATGGCAGAATTTAATTACACAAAAATATTATAAATAAATGTTGTAAATAGACAAATAACAATACCACAAATAGTTGGTAATAAGAAACTTAAAGCGGTCCATTTTAGGCTTCCGGTTTCTTTTTTTATTGTAAGAAGAGTAGTAGCACAAGGAAAATGTAAACAAGTAAAAATCAGAACATTAATAGCAGTAAGAATATTCCAACCATTTTGAATTAGAATTTGACCGATAGAGAAACTATCTTCCATATTAACCAAGGAATTTCCACCAAGATAACACATTAAAATAATAGGAAGTACAATCTCATTTGCAGGAATACCAAATATAAATGCAGTTAAAATATAACCGTCTAAACCAAGTATTTTAGCAAAAGGGTCTAAAAAATTTGCAACTAAGGTTAGCAAACTTTCACCATTAATACCAATGTTGGCAAAAAGCCAAATAACAAGCCCAGCAGGAGCTGCAACACTAATTGCTCTTCCTAAAACAAACAAAGTCCTGTCAAAAATAGAACGGATGAGAATTTTACCAAATTGGGGTTTTCTATAAGGTGGTAGTTCTAATACAAAAGAAGAAGGCATACCTTTTAAAATTGTTTTAGATAGTATTTTAGAAATAATAAGGCTACAAATTATTCCTAAAATAATTACAAATATAACAGCTAAAGTAGAAATAATAGAAGCACCTATTCCATTTATAGTTCCTGCAATAAAAATGGTAGCAATTGTAATTAAAAATGGGAATCTACCATTGCAAGGAACAAAATTATTAGTTAAAATTGCAATTAATTTTTCTCTAGGGGAATTAATAATTTTACAACCAGTAACACCTGCACTATTACAACCAAACCCCATACACATAGTAATCATTTGTTTACCTGAACACGAACATTTCTTAAAAAAACCGTCTGTGTTAAAAGCTATTCTTGGAAGATAGCCTAAATCTTCTAGAAAAGTAAATAAAGGGAAAAATATAGCCATAGGAGGGAGCATTACAGATATTATCCAAGTTAAAGTCTGATATATTCCAGAAATTAACATACTAGAAAGCCAATCTGGAAGATTTATTGCTTCTGCACCTATTATAAGTTTTTCTTGTAGCCAAGCAAAAAATGAAAATAATGCTTGTGAAGGGTAATTTGCTCCAACAATAGTTATCCAAAAAATAATTCCTAAAAATAAAATCATAATAGGAAGCCCAAATACTTTAGAAGTTAAGATTTTATCTATTTTTCTATCTCTTGCAGAATAATTATTATTTCCATATGTACAAACAGAATTAGAAATTTTCTCAGCAGTAGTTACAATAGAAGAAACAATAATATCTTTAAAATTTTCTTTATTTTCATTTGAAGTTTTATTTTTATTTTCTTCAAGTTTTTCTTTTTCTAAGTTTATTCTATCAATTGACATTTTTCTTATATCTTGCAAAGCAGAATTATCAATAATAGAAATATTAAAATGTTCTTCAATTGATTTTAATATTTTCTCTTCACCGTCTAATATTTTTAATGAAACCCAGCGTAAAAGTTTAGGCGGAATAACTTTAAAATCTTCTAATTTTTTAGAAACTATCTCTATTTCATTTTCAATGTAAATAGGGTATTTTACTAAGTTTGGTTTTGGTAAAATTTCTTTTTTACAAACTTTTAAAATTGTATCCATTAAATTATCTAAACTTTTCTTTTTTCTAGCAATTGTTCCGAACAACAGGAACTCCAAGTCTTTTTTCTAATTCTTTTAAATCTATTTTTATATTTTTCTTTTTAGCTTCATCTAGTAAATTAACACAAACAATAACATTATTAGTAATTTCCATTATTTGAAAAACTAAATTTAAGTTTCTTTCCAAACAAGTAGCATCTAAAACAACAACTGTGGCGTCTGGTTCTTCAAAACAAATATAATTACGAGCAATTTCTTCTTCTTCAGAATAAGACATAATAGAATATGTACCAGGAATATCTACAAATAAAAAAGAATTATTTTTATAAAAGCAGTTACCAGTAGCATTTGTAACAGTTTTTCCGTGGCCAATTACCAGTATGTTGGTGCATTCCTGTTAAATTATTAAAAATAGTAGATTTACCAACATTTGGGTTACCACTAAGAGCAATTGTAAAATTCTTATTAGAAGTATTTTTATATTTGTTTTTAGTATTATTATGTGTTAATAAAAAAAGACCAGATGAAGAATTTGTAAGCCCCATAAAATCACCTCACAAATGTAAGATAATATAATTTATGAGGCATAACAAAAAATAGTTACAAATATTATTTAAAACTAACTTTAATTAAAGAAGAATCTTCATTTCTTAAAGCAATTAGAGTTCCTCTTATATAAAATGCTCTAACTCCTTTTGAAAAACTATCTAATACAGGAATTATATTTGTATTTTTTATAAAACCTAAATCTAATAATCTTCTTCTTGTACTTCCTAAAACATCTATTTTTTTTATAATACCTTTTTTGTTTAATGGTAATTTATCCAAAGTAGTTTCCATATATAATCACCTAAATTCCTTAATATATTATATTTTGTCGAAAAATAAAATGTTCTTATTGACAAAATTATTTTTCTATGAAAGAATAGGACTTGTAAAATAGAAAAGGAGGAAATATAAATGGAAAGATTAAGAGGTTTTGAAATTGCAAAAGGTTTTGAGAATAAAGATATTAATTTACCAATTAGAAAAACAAAATATTCAGCAGGATATGATATAGAGGCAGCAGAAGATACTGTAGTTCCAAGTTTTAAGAAAGGTATGAACCCAACTCTTATAAAAACAGGTTTAAAAGCATATATGCAAGATGACGAAGTTTTATTTCTTTATAATAGAAGTTCAAACCCAAAGAAAAAGGGCTTAATTTTAGCAAATAGTGTAGGGGTAATAGATAAAGACTATTATGGAAACTCAGATAATGACGGGCATATTATGTTTGCTTTTTATAATATTAAAGATGAAGATATTACTATCAAAAAAGGTGAAGCAATAGGACAAGGAGTATTCCAAAAATACTTAGTTACAGATGACGATAATGCTGAAGGAGAAAGAATGGGTGGCTTTGGTTCTACTAGTAAATAATATTTTAAAAATTTTTTTGAAAAAAGTTTTTGAAACGTTTAATGCTTAGAGTATCAAGAAAAACAAAGAAAAATATACATAAAAATGAAAGGTAAAGGCTTTGACTTTTACCTTTTTTTGTAGTATAATAAATATGGTTAAAAAATCCAATAAAGTTATTTTAAACCATAGTTTGACATAACTTTATTATCTTTTTTTCACCGAAATATATATTATGCTGAAAGGAGTGGAACTATATGTTTAATATAGGAGACAAGATAGTATATCCTATGCACGGAGCAGGTGTTATAGATGCTATTGAAGAAAAAGATATTTTAGGGGAGAAACAATCTTATTACATATTGAAGATGCCAGGTGAGGTTAAGGTTATGGTACCGACAGCGAAGGCAGAAGAAGTAGGTGTAAGAAATATTATAGATAAAAGTTCAGCAGATAAAGTAATTGGTGTACTAGAACAAGATGAAACTGCAATGGATAAAAATTGGAATAAAAGATATAGAGACAATATGGAAAAAATGAAAAGTGGAAACATTTATGAAGTTGCAGATGTTGTAAGAAATTTAAGTTTTAAGCAAAAAGAAAAAGGCTTATCTACTGGTGAGAAAAAGATGTTAAATAATGCAAAACAAATAATGATTAGTGAATTAGTTTTAGCAGAACACGCATCACAAGAAGAAGTAGAACAATTAGTAGAAAATAAAATAAACACATCATATAAAATGTTTAGAGCAGATGAAATTGGAACAGAAAGTGTTGTTAATAAATTTATTCCATTTGACGGAACAGGAACAGATGAATAATAAAAATAAAATCGTATGAGTTTAAATCATACGATTTTTCTATAAAAATTAATAAAAAGGAGAAGAAATGGATAAAGAGGTAGCCAAAAATTTAGAAAAAAACCAATTTATAAATAAAAAATTATTATTGATATATGAATTAATTGGAAAAGGTGAATATAAAGAAGTATATTATAAGATAATAGAGATATTAAAAGATATAAATAAAAAATATATAAGATTAAAATATGATTTTGATATTAGTGACTTATCAATAATAAATATAACTAAATTTTATTCATTAAAAGATAAACAATTATACGAAAATATGAAAGCTATAAATGGTGAACTTAATGATGTAGATTTAAACAATATAAGAATAGAAGATATAGAGTATTTAACAAGTTTTGTTGATTTAATATATGCATATATGACAAATGAAATAGGAGAATTTATTTAATTAGATTTAAACACGAGTGAAAACTACTCTTAATATTTTAAACTCATTTGATAATTCTAATTGAATGATATCTATGCAATTATCTGTGCAATTTTGCACAGATTCTATTAAGAAAGCAACGTTAAAAGTTGAGCAAATTTCTGAATTTTGTTTGATTTTATTTCTGTCTACTTCTGTCTATTTCTGTATACTTTAAATTTGTTCTGTCTTGTTTTGTATATTAATTTATTCTGTTTAAGGTAAATTTACTTTTTTCATTTTATTTTTATTTAACAGGTCATGTAGAAGAAAGTGAAATAACAAATAAAGTATATATAAAATTCTATTGCATTACTTTTTATGAAATTAAAAAATAAAAAAAGCGTAACTCTTGTTATAAGTGAATTACGCTCTTTTTATATAACATTTTGTGTTTGGTGCAGATGGCCGGAATCGAACCGGCACGAGGTTTAACCCTCGCAGGATTTTAAGTCCTGTGCGTCTACCAATTCCGCCACATCTGCATAAAAAGAATTGGTTTTTCTTACGACAATATTTATTATAATGTGTTAAAAGCAATTTGTCAATAAAAAACAAGAAAAAAATTAAAATATTTTTAGTAAATATTTACTAAAAGAAAAAATAACCGCAGGATTTTAAGTCCTGTGATTTTTTTGGAAAAAATTTGTTAAATAAAAAATTAAAAATGTAGAAAAATAAGAAAAGGAGGTAAAGAAAATGAAAAAAACAAAAAAATTAATATTATTTTTTACAATTATGATTGCAGGTTTATTTGCAATACCAACATTAAGTGATGCAGCAACTTCAGTAAATGATGAAGAATCATTAAATAGTGCAGTATCTAGTATTAATTCTGGTGAAACAATAACACTTGAAAATGATATAACAGTAACAAAACCAATAGTAATACAAAAAGAACTAATAATTGATGGAAATGGGTATAGTGTAATAGGAGCAGAAAGTTGGACTTCAACATCTGGAAACCAAACAATGTTTACAGCACAATTATCAGATGGAAAATTAACATTAAAAGATATTAAATTAAGAAATGGACCTAAATATGGGGTACAATCATATGATGGAGCAACAGTTATACTTGATAATGTATCAATAACAGATTTTAAATATGGTGGAGTATTAGCAAATGGTGGAAAAGTAGAAGTTAGAAATTTACATTTAGGATATAATGGAACAGGTTCTAATAATGGAATTGAAATAGACAAAGGAGCATCTGCAACAAATAACCCTACATTAGTAATGAATGGAGTTTTATTAACAGATAATAACGAAAACACAATTTATATTGCAGAAAATGGACATCTTACAGACTTTACAATCACAAATACACAAAATACAACAAATAAAGTAGTTATATCTGGAAGTAGTGTAGTTTTAACTGATAAAAATGATAATGTAATAGCAGAATCAAAAATACCAGAAAAAGCAACACCAAATGTTGATATCCAAAAAGTAATAGTAAATATAGTTGTAAATGATAAAACTTATAAAATAACAGTAGATAATGGAGAAAATTTAACAGAAGAAATGTTAAAATCACACATAAAAATAGATAATGGTTATGAAGTAGAAGGTTTTTATACTAATATAGAACTTACAAATAAATTTGATTTTACAAAACCAGTAAACAGTGAAACAACTATTTTTGTTAAATTAAGTAAAATAGAAGAAAAAGAAGAAACAGAAAATGAAGAAAAAGTTGAAAACACAACTAAAGTAGAAAAAGACGAAACACCAAAAACAGGTATAGAAAATTATTTAGGTTTAGCTGTAATTACTCTTTTAATTTCATCTGGTGCTATTGTATTAATAAATAATAAAAATAGAAAATAAATAAAATTTAAAAGGAAAAATGAAAAAGGATAGACAAAATAAG
Organism: uncultured Clostridia bacterium; assembly: GCA_944387455.1. GTDB lineage: Bacteria > Bacillota > Clostridia > TANB77 > CAG-508 > CAG-269. Next base: position 7,455 of record CALXEY010000034.1, on the reverse strand, counting down.
TCTATCCTAAAATATTATAAATTAATGGAAAAAAAGAAAAAAACACTGATAATTATTATTTATATTATTTTAGTTTTATTGATAATAGCTTCAATTGTATATATATTAAAAGAACTTTATTGGAAAAAAGAAGCTATTAATGAAGCCAAAATAATAGATACAATAGAAATAGATGAAAAGAAAGTAACTAAAGAAAGTTCTAAAAAAATGTTACAAGTAAGAAGTTTGAAACAAGAAAACCAAGATATAGTAGGTTTTTTAGAAATAGAAAATACAAATATCTCTTATCCAGTAGTTCAAGGGAAAGATAATGAATTTTATATGACACATAATTATAAAAAAGAAAAATCAAAAAATGGTGCAATTTTTCTAGATAAAAATTATGATTGGAATATAGAAAGTAATAATTTATTGATATATGGTCATAACTTAAATAATGGAACAATGTTCCAAGAATTATTAAAATATGAAAATGAAGATTATTATAAAGAACATCCTGGTATTTTATTTACTACTGAAGATGAAGAAGAAAAATATAAAATAATTTCTGTTTTTAAATCTAAAGTTTATAATAAACAAGATGATGTTTTTAAATATTATTTTTTTATAAACCCAAAAACAGAAGAAGAATATAATAATTATATTGAAAATATAAAAAAATTATCTATTTATAATATAGAAAATACTGCAATATATGGCGATAAATTAATTACATTATCTACGTGTTCTTATTATATAAAAGATGGTAGATTTGTAGTGGTTGGTGTGAAAGAAAAATAAATTAAAATAAAAAACTTTTCTATAAAATTAAAGTATAGAAAGGTTTTTTTGATTTTTCCTAGACAAATTAAAAAAAAGTTGATATATTACTAAACAAAGGAGAATTTAATATGGACAGATTAAAAGAAGAAAAGTTTAGAAAGTTAGAAGGAAGTTTGAAAATTTCAGCTATTAGAGCTGGATTTGCAAATGATGATAAAAAGGATATTTATGAAGATTTAGTAAAAAAACTAGAAGCAATAAGAGAAAGAAGACATTTTGCTATGATAGGAGAACAAAATGAGGAAAGTATATTATATTCACAATTATTAGATGTAGTAGGAAATGGAGAAGACTATCAAAAAGTATTAGAAGATGTAAGAGGTTTACTTAGTGATTATAATTTTGGGAAAAATACTAAAATACCAAAAGAATTAGATAATGGAGAAGAAAGATAATGGGAAAAATTGTTGTTGCAACTAATAATTCAGGAAAATTAAGAGAAATAAAAGAAATTTTAAAAGAGTACGAAATAATAAGCTTAAAAGATTTAAATTTAAAAGTTGATGTTATTGAAAACGGAAAAACTTTTAAAGAAAATGCATTAAAGAAAGCAAAAGAAGTGTTTAAGGCTACTAATATACCTTCTATTGCAGATGATAGTGGTTTGTGTATTGATGCTTTAAATGGATTTCCTGGTATTAATACTGCTAGATTTTTAGGAGAAAGTGTTTCAGATGAAGATAGAAATAATTACATATTAGAAAAAATGAAAGATAAAAAAGAAAGTGAGAGGACAGCAGAAGTTGTTTGTAGTATAGCTTATGTGGATTGTAAAAACGAATTTATAGTAGAAGGTGTTATAAAAGGTAAAATTCCATATCAAAAAAGAGGAAATAATGGTTTTGGTTTTGATCCCATTTTCGAATTAGAAAATGGAAAAACTTTAGCTGAGTTAGAAGAGTATGAAAAAAATAATATTAGTAGCAGAAAAATTGCTTTAGAGAAATTGAAAATATTATTAGAAAATGTATAAATATATAAGTTTTTAAACTTATATATTTTTTATTAAGATAATAAAATTTGTCCCATTTTATTGCAATTTTGTCTCAGGTATGATATCCTAATATTGGGTGATGAACATATGAAAAAGAAAAATATTATAAATTTGATAAGATATCATGAAGAAAAAAATGAAGATGCCTTTAGAAATGAAGCTTTAGAAATAGCAAAAGAATTTTATAATAATGGAGATAATCTGGTAGGAGATTACATTATGGGATTATTATCAGAAACAAATGTCTTTATTCCACAAGGTGAGAATTTTAATATGAATTTATTTGAAAAAATAAAAATAATGAATTCTAAAATGCCATTACCAGAAGATATAGCTAATGATATATATGGAATAATAAATGCTGTTAATCATAATATAGGTGTGAATAAATTCTTGTTTGAAGGACCACCTGGAACTGGAAAAACAGAAAGTGCAAAACAAGTTGCAAGGATACTAAATAGAGAATTATATAGTGTTAATTTTAATGTTATTATAGATAGTAAATTAGGTCAAACACAAAAAAATATATCAGAAGTTTTTTCAGAGATAAAGATGTTACCAAATCCAGAAAAAATAATTATATTATTTGATGAAATTGATGCAATAGCAATGGATAGAATTAATTCAAGAGACATAAGAGAAATGGGAAGAGTAACATCAAGCATATTAAAAGAATTAGATAATTTAGACATAAGAGTAGTATTTATAGCAACTACAAATTTATATAAAAATTTAGATAAAGCATTAATTAGAAGGTTTGATGCAATAGTTAATTTTGATAGATATTCAAGGGAAGATTTAATAGAAATTGCAGAAACTATTTTAAATGAGTATTTACCTAGATTTGAAAAAGCTGGAAGAGATATGAAATTATTTAGGAAAATATTAAATTTATTAACTAAAATTCCATATCCAGGAGAGTTAAAAAACATAATAAAAACTTCATTAGCATTTAGTGAACCAAATAGTGAATTCGATTATTTAAGAAGATTATATAAAGCTGTTCTTACACAAGAAAATAAAAAAGAAATGGATATAAAAGAATTAAGTAACAAGGGATTTACATTAAGAGAAATCGAAAAATTAACAGGAATTCCAAAAAGTAATGCTTCAAGAAAGCTAAAGGAGGATGTATAAATGAATAATATTTTAAAATTAAGAGGGACTTTTATGCAAAAGTCTCATACTTTTAACTTTGGACAACCAAAATTACAAGGTGGGAAAATAGTAAAAATAGATAAAATAGAACAATTAATTAAAGATATTAAAAATATTGATTTATACTGGAAGAATCAAAAAAAATATGTTAATGGTATTTTCTTTAGTGCTTACTATAAGGAGATAGTTCCCAAATCAAGAAGGATAAATGCTTTCTTTAAATGCGGAAGCCAAAATATGAGTAATAAAATTGTCGGAGCTAAATTTTCTAAAGATAAAAGGCATCATATAATAACTTATTATGTAGAAAAAGATGTAATAGGAAAAACTTTAAAAGAAGTAACAACTGTAAAAAACATTTTAAATGAAAATTTTAAAAATGGTATTTCAAATACTGATTTTGAAAAAATAGAAAATATTGTAGATTTTAAAAAATATGAAATTAAAAAGACAAAATTTCTACAAATGATAGTAGATGCTAGTAATGTAGAGAAATTTTTTGTAGAAGAAAATGAAGTAGAAGCGACTATAGATGGAAAAAGTATTGTAAGTATTTATGATACAGAAGAAGATGTCGAAACATTAATGGAAAAATTAGATATAAACGTTGATAAAACAAATATATTGTCAAATAATACTGTATATTTAGATAATGAAAATTTAAGTATATTACAAAAAGAAGCTCCTTATTTAATTTCAATGGCTGTAACAGATATGTCAGAAATGCCAGTAGAAGAGAAGAAAGAAAATGAGAATGTTGATTTTAATAGATTTATAAAAGAACCAAAAGATGAACCAACTATTGGAGTAATAGACAAGCCTTTTAAAGAAGGTGTATATTTTTCAAAATGGGTTGAGAGCAAGAATGTGGGTATTCCAGAGTTTGCTATAAATGAAGAAGATTATTATCATGGAACAGGTGTAACTTCTATAATTGTTGATGGACAAAATTTAAATCCTAATTATGATGATGGTTGTGGTAATTTTAAAGTAAGGCATTTTGGAGTGGCTGTATCTAATAAGTTTAGTTCTTTTAGAATAATGAAATCTATAGAAGAAATTATAGAAAATAATAGAGATATTAAAGTTTGGAATTTATCTTTAGGTTCTGATAAAGAAATAAGTGATAATTTTATATCTCCAGAAGCGGCTTTTTTGGATGAATTACAAGCGAAATATGATGTTATTTTTGTTATAGCAGGAACTAATAAACCATATGGTGTTACAAAAGATATGAAAATAGGATCTCCTGCAGATTCTATTAATTCTTTAGTAGTAAATGCCGTTGATAAAAATGATAAAGAGACATCTTATGCAAGAAAAGGACCTGTTTTGTCTTTTTATGTCAAACCTGATGTTAGCTATTTTGGTGGAGATAATTCTTTAGAATTAGATGGATATATCAATGTTTGTGATGGAATAAATAGAGAACATTTAGCAAAAGGAACTTCTTATTCAGCACCCTGGATTGCAAGAAAATTAGCATATTTGATACATTATTTAGGTTTTACAAGAGAAGAGGCAAAAGCTTTAATTATTGATTCTTGTGAAAAGTGGGGAGAAAAAAAGAAGGATGCAAGTTTGTTAGGACATGGAGTTGTTCCTAAAAACATAAAAGATATTATACAAACAAAAGATGATGAAATCAAATTTGTTATTTCTGGTATATCTGAAAAATACGATACATATAATTATCAACTTCCAATTCCTTTAGATAATGAGAAATATCCTTTTGTTGTAAAAGCTACAATGTGTTATTTTCCTAAGTGTACAAGAAATCAAGGAGTAGATTACACTAATACGGAGTTTGAATTTAAAATAGGAAGGTTAAGGTTTAATTCTAAGAGTAATGAATATAACATTGTAGGTATTAATAATGATGTACAAGACATAGAAGGAACTTTTACAAGTGAAGAAGAAGCAAGAAATGAGTTTAGAAAATGGGATAATACTAAATGTATAAAAGAGAAATTTTCTAGTAGATCTAGAGGAAAAATGAAATATGATAATCCTTTATGGGGAATTAGTATTAAGACTAAAAATAGAATAAAACCAGAAGATGGAAATGGACTAAAATTTGGTATGGTAATTACACTTAAAGAAATACACGGAAAAAATAGAATAGAAGATTTTATATACCAATGTTCTTTCCACCAATGGTTAGTCGAAGAAGTTAATATACAAAACAAACTAGATATTTATGAAATAGCAGAGGAAGAATTAGATTTAGATGAGTAGGAGGATGTAGAATGATTATAACTAAGGGAACAATTATATATGATGGAAATAAAAGAGAATATGAAGTAAAAGAAAAAATAGGTGGAGGAGGTTTTTCTTCTGTATTTGAAATAGAAGAGATAGCAACAGGAGATGAATATGCACTAAAAACTCTACCAACAGATTTTGAAAATGAAAAAGCTTTGTTAACATTTAAAAATGAAATGGTAAAAGCTTTGAATATAAAAGGAAAAAATGTAGTCGAATACAGATTTTTAAATGATGGCGGGATATATCCTAACTTACCACCATATATAATTATGGAATTTTGTGAAGGCGGTACGCTAAAAAGTTATTTAGAAGAAATTAGAATAAAAGGGAAAAATATTACAAATGAAGAGATAAAAGCTATTTTTTTACAACTAATAGAAGGAATGAAGGTAATAAACTCTGAAATTATACATAGAGATATAAAACTAGAAAATCTACTACTTAAAGAAGGTGTAATAAAAATAAGCGATTTTGGAATATCAAAAAATCTTTTTGATACAACAAGAACTATAACATTTAAAGCTTATGGAACAAAAGAGTATACTGCACCGGAAGCTTGGAAAAATGAAAAAAATACAATACAAATGGATATATATTCAATGGGAATAGTTTTTTATGAAATAGCAACTTTACTTAATTATCCATATAAGATTGAAAAAAATACAATGGAAGAATATAGAAATGCACATTTATATAAAAATATTACTAGCCCAAGAAAGTATAATAGTTCTCTAGATTTAACTTTAGAAGGTATTATTGTTAAAATGCTAGAAAAAGAGCCAAACAAAAGATTTAAAAATTGGAAAGAGATTGAAGAAAAGTTAGAGACAGAGATTAAAAGTAAAAATAGTGAATTACTAAATAAAATGTTAAAAAAAAGACTGAAGATTGATGAAACAAATAGAGAATTAGAAATAAAAAGAACTAAAAAGTTAAAAGAATTGGAAGAGAAAAAAGAAATAATAAAATATAGTGTTTATAGTAATATATTTACGCCAATAAGAGAATTAATAGAGGACTTTAATAAAAGTTACTCAGGAGAAAAAATTAAATATTCTGAATATAATAAGTCAAACGATAAAAATAGAATTTATATAAAAACATTATCAGGAAAAGAAATAACGGCAAGTATAGAAACAATAGTCGGAAAGAAATTTGAGAAAATAAATGGTAATACTTTTGGCGAATTTATCAAAGAAGAATATAGACCTAAAATAAATAATAGAGAAATTTTAGCTTGGGGAAGTATATTTTTTGATAAAGATAAATCTTATAACTTAATATTAGTAGAAGATGTTGATAATATGTATGGAAAATGGTATCTATTTGGAAAAAAAGATTCTTTGAATTTTTATTTTAACAGTGATGATGAGAGGATTATAGCTTTAAGTTTAGATGAGCTCGAAGAACGTACTAAATTGGGTGGAAATTTTAATTATTATGAGTTTTTGTTGAAGGAATTAAATATTAAAGAGTTATTAAATTTTTTTGAAAAATATGTTTAATAAACATAAAAAATGAACGAAACTACTGAGAATAAAGGAATACAGAGAAAAAATAAAATAATTAATTTTAAACCTAGAAACAGTTGACTTTTAAGGAAATTTATGTTAAAATAAATAACTGTAATCCGCTTAGTCAAGGTTCAAAAAGATTAACAAAGTTGTTAGTTACCTGAAGTTAAGGATTAGCGAGTATACAAATAAGGGAGGTGCATTTTAAGATGTACGCAATTATCGAAAGCTGTGGAAAACAATATAAAGTAGCAGAAGGAGATGTTGTATTTTTTGAAAAATTAGATGCAGAAGAAGGTAAAAAAGTTACTTTTGATAATGTTATATTAGTATCTGATGAAGGAAAAGTACAAGTTGGAAATCCATATGTTAAAGGTGTGAAAGTAGAAGGAAAAGTAGTTGCACACGGTAAAGCTAAAAAAATTATTGTTTTCAAAATGAAAGCAAAAGCTAATTATAGAAGAAGATATGGTCATAGACAACCATATACAAAAGTAGAAATTACAAAAATACAAACAGCAGAAAAGAAATCTACAACAACAGCTAAAAAAGAAACAGAAAAAGCTACTGAAAAAGTAGAAGCTTAATAAATAGAAAAGTCGAAAGGAGTTGAGAAAGTATGGCTCATAAAAAAGGTCAAAGTAGTAGCCGTAACGGTAGAGATAGTGAATCAAAAAGACTTGGTGTTAAAAGAGCTGA
>CALXEY010000033.1 GCA_944387455.1 uncultured Clostridia bacterium | reverse complement strand
ATGTATAATAGATATGGAAAAGATTATTGTACAAGAAGAGCAATAAGAGAAAGTGTTTTGAATAAATTTGTAGTAGAAGATTTAAGAAAAAATTTGACCGAGAAAATAGATAAGGAAAAACTAATAAACTCTATTGATAACAGCAGTATAAATATAGAAAAAAAGAAGATAGAAAAAAGAATTACAGAAAATAAAAAAAGGATTAATAAAATTAACAAAATACTGAAAACAGTTTATGAAGATAGAGTAAACGGAATAATAGATATAGATGAATTTGTTACATATTCAGAAAGTTATAAAAAAGAGCAAGAAGAATTAATACAAAAAACGGAAAATTTAAATCTAAAATTACAAGACTACGAAAATACAAAAGAAAAAGAATTAATAAAATACATAAAAGAAATTGTAAGTTTTGAAAACATAGATAGAAATATAATTTTAAATTTAATAGATAGTATTGAAATAACTGATAAAGAAAATATTAAAATTAATTATAAATTTAAAGTGTAAATTTAGAGTAGATAAAATCTGCTTTTAATTTTAACAAAAATCTATCACAAAAGAAATTGCGACTGGAACGATAGTGATATAGATAAAATATTAGAAGTATTAAAAAATAATGATGTAAAAATAACATTTTTTATGGTAGGAGATTGGATAGATAAATACGAAGAACAAGTAAAAAAGATATATGAAGCAGGAAATGAAATAGCAAACCACGGAAACAACCATAAACACGTAAATAACTTGACTTATGAAGAAAATGTACAAGAAATAAAATTAGCAAACGAGAAAATAAAAAACATAACAGGGATAGAAAATAAATTATATAGAACTCCATATGGAGAATATAATAACACAGCAATAAAAGCAGCGAAAGATAGCGGAATGATAACAATACAATGGAGTTTAGATACATTAGACTATACAGGGCTAACTGGAGAAGAAATGTGGAAAAGACTAGAAGGAAAATTAAAGCCAGGAGATATAATACTTAGTCATAATGGAACAGAACATACAGCAGATAGTTTAGATATGTTAATAAAAAACATAAAAAAAGAAGGTTTTGAAATAGTAAAAATATCTGACTTAATATATAAAGAAAATTATGAAATAAATATAAATGGAACTCAAATTAAAAAAGAAAAGTAATATGTATATATTTGGAAAAAATGGGAAAGATAAAATTATAAAGAAATTAAGAGGTTTGAAAATGACTTTTATTGGTATGATATCAGAACATAAAAGTTTTGAAAAAATAAGAGATGTTTTAAAGAAAAACTTAAAAGATGAAATTAATTTAATATATATAAATAAGAAAAATATCAGTAATATGAAAAGTATAAGGTTTCATATGATAATAATAGATAGTGATTTAGAAAAATTTAAAGAAGAAATATTACTAATAGAAAATATGTGCAAGTACGCTAGCTATGTAGCAATAAATACAGATATAAATAAAGAAATAACTTTTTTAAAAAATAAAAATAGTAAAATAATAACATATGGTTTAAACCAAAGAGCAACTGTTACAATATCTAGTGTAACAGAAAGTAGTATATTAATATATTTACAGAAAAACTTTAAAAACAGAGAAGGAAACACTATAGAAATAGGAGAAAAAAGAATTGAAAAAGCTGAAGAAAATAAATTAAAAACATATGAATTTTTAATAATATATATAATATTTTTAACAAAAAACCAAGCCATAATTAACGAATCATTGGAAAAATCAAACTTTTTTGAATAAATTTAACTTTTTATGTAGACAAAACCAAAAAAATGTTGTATAATAGAAAATGTAAGTTAAAACTTTAAGGAGAAAAATACAATTGATAAAATAAAAAAAGTGGGAGGAAAAGAAATTGAGTACAAATTATTTAGAAAACAACTATTTAACATTAGTTGGAAAAGTTACAGGAGAAAAAAGATTTAGTCACGAAATATATGGAGAAAGTTTCTATGTATTTAACTTAAGTATACCAAGATTAAGTGGAAACAGTGATATTATACCAATAACTGTTTCAGAAAGACTAATAAAAGAAGATACATTAATGGAAGGTAAAAAACTATTAGTAAAAGGGCAATTTAGATCATACAACAGTTATGAAAACGAAAAGAATAGACTAATACTAACAGTTTTTGCAAAAGACATTGTAGAAGTAGAAGAAAATAATGAAGAAGAAGAAAATGAAATGGTAAGAAAAGACACAATAACAAATGAAGTTGTTCTAGTTGGTTATATTTGTAAAAAACCAATTTATAGACAAACACCATTTGGACGTGAAATATCAGACTTATTACTTGCAGTAAACAGAGCATATAATAAATCAGATTATATACCTTGTATAGCTTGGGGAAGAAATGCAAGATTCTGTCAAAACTTAGAAGTAGGAACAGAAGTTAAGGTAGTAGGAAGAGTTCAATCAAGAAATTATGAGAAAAAACACGAAGACGGAACTGTAGAAACAAGAGTAGCATATGAAGTTTCTGTAGGAAGTTTAGAAGTTATAGATGAAAACGAAGATAGTAAAGAAGAACAAGTAACAAATCAAGAAGCTGTTTAAAAATATAAATAAAAAAATAATAAAAAGTTTCAAAAAGCTAGTTTTTTGAAACTTTTATTGTTATAATATGTAAAGAAAAAAGTTCAAGGAGAAGGTTTATGGAAAAACAATTAATAAAAAAAGAAAATAAAAGTAAAGAAAAACAATCAAAAATAAAAGCAGGTACAAAATTTACAATAATGGCAGTAATATTAATTGCTATTTTTTGTTTTGCACTAACACCAGTAACACTTCAAAATGATACATATTATACAATAAAAATAGGAGAACATATAGTAAATAATGGAATAGATATGCAAGACCCATTTTCTTGGCACGAAAATTTACCATATACATATCCACATTGGCTATATGATTTGATAACATACTTAATATATAATCTATTTGGTATGACAGGTATATATGTAACAACTTGTATATTATCAATAATATTAGGGGTATCAGTATATGCAGTAAATAGAAAACTTTGTAAAAATCAATTATTCTCATTTTTAATAACAATAGGGGTAATGTACTTAATTAGAGGATATATAGCAGCAAGAGCACAATTAGTTACATTTATACTATTTATTTGGACAATATATCTTATAGAAAAATTCTTAGAGACCAAGAAAAAAAGATATGCAGTAGGTTTAATTTTAATACCAATATTAATAGCAAATATGCACGCAGCAGTATTTCTATTTTACTTTGTATTATATTTACCATATATAGTAGAATATATAATAGCTTGTATATCTGAAAGAATTATATATAGAAAAGGTGAAGTAAATCTAATAAAATTAAAAATAAAAAGATTATCAAGAAAGCCAGGAAATGAAGAAAAAATAAATGAGCTAAAAGAAAAACTAAGAAAAATAGAAGAACAAATAGACAAAGTAAAAATAAAAAGAACAAAAGAATTACAAAACCCATATAAAATAAGATTAGTAAAAAAAGAAGCAGTAAAATGGCTGATATTAATATTTATCATATGTTTATTTACAGGGTTATTAACACCAATAGGAGATACACCATATACGTATTTATTTAAAACAATGCAAGGAAACACAACACAAAATATAAATGAACACTTGCCAATGACATTATCTAGTGAAACAGAAGTAATTTGTACATTAATATTATTTTTATCAATAATGATATTTACAAAAACAAAAATACGATTATGTGATTTGTTTATGCTATCAGGCTTGTGTTACTTAATGCTTATGAGTAGAAGACAAATAACAATGTTTGCATTAATATGTTCACCAATATTAAATAGGATGTTAGTAGAGCTTGCAAAAATATATACAAAAGAAAATATAGAACAAGTTGTAGAAAAACTAACAAAAGTATTTGCAATAATAGTAATTTCAGTAATAATGTTAGGACTTAGTTATTATGAAGGAAAAGATAAATTAGATGACACATATATAGATGAAACAGCATATCCAGTACAAGCTTGTGATTATATATTAGAAAACATAGACTTAAAAACAGCAAGATTTTATAATGAATATAATTATGGAAGTTATATGATATTTAGAGGAATACCAGTGTTTATAGACTCTAGAGCAGATCTATATGCACCAGAATTTAATAATACAATAGATGATATATTTATGGACTTTATAAACACATCAAATATAGGAACATTTTATGAAGATACATTTGAAAAATATAATATAACACACGTAATAACATATAAAAACTCAAAAACAAATATGATAATAACAGACACAAAAGACCCAAAATATAAGGAATTATATAGTGATAAATATTTTGTAATATATGAAAGATTACAAGATGTAGAAAGATAAAAATAAACTGAAAACAAAGAAAAAAGAAGGGAAAGAGAAAGACTTGAAAACATTTATAGTAGAAAAAGAAGAAAAAGGAAATAGAATAGATAATTATTTAGCAAAAAAAGATGGAGAACTATCAAGAGTTACAATTCAAAGACTAATAAAAGAAGAAAAAATATTAGTAAATGGAAAAAAAACAAAATCTTCATATAAAGTTTGTGAAAATGATAGTATAACATTAGAAGAAGAAAAACCAAAAGAAATAGAACTAAAAGCGGAAGATATTCCAATAGAAATTTTATATGAAGATAAAGACATAATAGTAGTAAATAAACCAAAAGGTATGGTAGTACACCCAGGAAATCGGAAACCCAGACGGGACATTAGTAAATGCTTTAATGAATATATGTAAAGAATCTTTATCAGGAATAGGTGGAGAAATAAGACCAGGAATAGTACATAGATTAGATAAAGACACATCAGGAGTAATTGTAGTTGCAAAAAATGATAAAGCACATATAAATTTAAGTGAACAAATAAAAAATCACGAAGTAGAAAAAACATATATAGCATTAGTAAGAGGAATAGTAAAAGAAAACGAAGCTAAAATAGATATGCCAATAGGAAGAGATAAAAATGATAGAAAAAAAATGACAGTAAGAGAAGACGGAAAAAACGCAGTTACAAATTTTAAAGTATTAGAAAGATATGAAAAAGATAATTGTACATTATTAGAAGTAAAAATAGAAACAGGAAGAACACATCAAATAAGAGTACATCTATCACATATAGGTTATCCAATAATTGGAGATGAAGTATATTCAAACGGTAAAAACAAGTGGGGAATAAAAGGACAATGCTTACACGCAAAAAGTTTAAAATTTAAACACCCAATAACAGGAAAAGAAATGAAAATAGAAGCAGAATTACCAGAATATTTTAAAGAGATTTTGAGAAAAATGGGGACGGGGCATTTTTTTCTCAAAATGTAAATTAATGGAAAAATGAGACAAAAAAGCCCCGTCCCCAAAATTCTCATTTTAGGAGGAATTATGGAAGAAGAGAGGTTGCAAAAATTTTTATCAAGAGCAGGAATTGCTTCTAGAAGGAAAGCAGAAGAGCTTATTTTAAATGGTGAAATTTCAGTAAATGGAAAAGTTGTTACAGAACTTGGAACTAAAATAAGACCTGAGATTGATAAAGTTTTTTATAAAGGTAAAGAAGTTAAATTAAAAGAAAATTTTGTATATATTTTATTAAATAAACCAATTGGATATGTAACTACAGCAAAAGACCAATTTGATAGAGATACTGTTTTAGATTTAGTTAAAGTTAAAGAAAGAATAGTTCCTTGCCGGAAGGCTTGATATGTATACTTCTGGAGCTTTAATTCTTACCAATGACGGTGATTTTGTATATAAGGTAACACACCCAAAACACAATATTGAAAAGACCTATACTGTTACTTTAAAGGGTATTGCTACTAAAGAAGAAGTAGATAAATTACAAAATGGTGTAAAGATTGATGAATATATTACAAAACCTGCTAAAGTTAAAATTTTAAAAATTGATGAAGATAAAAATCAATCTAGACTAGAAATAACTATTCACGAGGGTAAAAATAGACAAGTAAGAAAGATGTGTGAAGCAGTAAATCATAAAGTTTTAGCACTTCACAGAAGTAAGTTTGCAGGAATAAATGTTAAAGATATACCACTTGGAAAATGGAGATATTTAACTAGTCAAGAGGTAAATAGAATACTAGAAAAATTTATTTAAATTTGTTTCAAAAAACATTGAAATATAAAAATAATATATATATAATAGAAAAAACGAACATAAGATAAGGAGAGTACAAATGAATACATTAAAATTTGAGCCAGAAGGTTGGGATAATGAAATTACAAAATTAGATGAGAATAACTGGAAAAGTTATAAGGAAAATAACAAAACATTACAAGGTTTAGTAAAAAGATGTGATGATAATTATAATTTATATATAAGTTTTGAAAATGGTTTAGTTGGAAAAATACCACGTGAGGAAGTTGAAGCTATAAAAACAGGAGATAATGGTTTACCAAAAGAAAATTTATGTGTTGGAAAAGTACATAAATTTGTTCAGTTTAAAATTAAAGATATAGATAGTGAAAATGAATTAATATTATCTAGAAGGCAAGTTCAAAACGAAGCGATCAATTGGGTTAAAAATGATTTAGAAGTTGGTCAAAAAATAGACGGAATTGTTAAAAATATAAAACCATATGGTGCTTTTATTGAAATTGGTGGAGGAATTGTTGGACTTGCTCATATTGAAGATTTATCTGTTGCAAGAATTAAAACACCTTATGAAAGGCTAAAAATTGGACAAAAGCTCGAAGTTGTGGTAAAATCAATAAATAGAGAAAATGGAAAAGTAATTTTATCATATAAAGAAATGTTAGGTTCTTGGGAGGAAAATGCTTCTAAATTTACAGCTGGAACTAGGGTTAAAGGAAAAGTTAGAGAAACTGAAAAAAATAAAAATGGTATTTTTATAGAACTTACACCTAATCTAGTTGGTATGGCAGAATATGAAGAAGGCCTAGAATATGGACAAGATGTGGAAGTATACATTAAAAAAATAGATTATGATAGAAAAAAAGTAAAATTACTTATTGTGTAATTTCAAGGAGGAAGTAGAAATGGTTGAAGATGAAGAAATAAAAACAAAAGTATCACCATTTGCAATAAGAGAAGGAGAAATTAAGACATTTGACGGAAAAGACGGATATGTTTCAATGAACCAAATTGTGCGTAAAATAGATATTGGACACATAAATGATATCCATTTTGCTATTTTAGATTTGGTTAATGAATTTGAATTTATGACATCAAGGCAAATTTACCAAATGTTAGAAATAAAAGGTATTGATGTAAAATCTCAAGATAAATTAAATAATAAATTAGAACAATTAGTTAAATCAAAAATTTTAACTAGATATTATTTTAATTCAGAAGAAGGCAAAGGTATATACCGTATTTATTGTATGGAAAAAATGGGTAAATACCTACTTACTTCTAGAGAAAAAGAATGTAAATGGCAACCATCTGATAATACAAAACCAGTTGCTATGATTAAGAAAAGACTCGCAGGAAACCAAGTGTTAATTGCATATTTAAGAAAAGTTAAAGCTTTTGATAATTTTGTTGTAAAGCCTACTTTAACTGCAAAAATGGCAGGAAAGACATTTAAAGCAACAGGTGGAAGTGTTAAACTTACTAAAAATAAAAAGTCTATAGAGTTTTTATTTGAGGTTATTAGAAGAGAAGACGACTGGAAGAAAAAACTTATTGAAAAAATGAAATTATATAAAGATTTTTATGAAAATTTTGTTACAGGAGATTCTGGTTTTTCAAATATACCTCAATTAATACTTGTTTGTGAAGATGATAGGCATATGGCAGAAACTTTTAAAGAAATTGTATTAAATAAAGTAGAAATTTCTAAAATAAAATTATATTTTACAACTGATTTAAGGCAAAATGAAGAAACGTTAGAGAGTACTTTAGTAGAATTTAAATTAGTAGACGGTAAATATAAAAAAGAAGAAGTAGAATTAAAATTACTTGGTATGTAGATATAAAACTAAAAATTAGCACCTATATAGGTGCTTTTTTAGTATAATTATTTGCCAAAGTTCAACTTTTGCTCTTTTTATATTTTTTACACATTTATCAAAATTTAAATACAATTACTTGTCAAAGTTTAACCTATGAGGATGTAGAAGGAAGAACTGTAATAAGAGTATTTAAATACAACTATTTGTCAAAGTTTAACGCAATTTCATAATCAACTCTTTCAAATTGTGGAGTATTTAAATACAACTATTTGTCAAAGTTTAACTGAAAAACCACTTGTTATATTACAAAATGGTTTACAATTTAAATACAACTATTTGTCAAAGTTTAACCAATGAAAAACAAGTATTCTTTAAAAATATAATATACTATAATATTGAAAAAATCAACTAAAACTAAAAAATTTCCAGGTAGGTATAAAAAATAAAAATGTAGTATAATCAGGTGTTCGAAAAAATAAGTTGGAAAAAATTTAAAAAATATATTGACAATTGAGTGTGTATTCAACTATAATAATAGTAAGTTAGTTGAATAAATACTCAATTGTTTTTAGAAAGGAGATAGTTATGTCAAAAAACGAATTTATATGTGATTGTAATATAATACACAATGATATTGTAAAAGATACATTAAGTAAAATGCCAGAAGACGATATATTTAACAAATTAGCAGAATTTTTTAAGATATTAGGAGATACAACAAGAGCAAAAATATTATTTGTATTAGATCAAAATGAAATGTGTGTATGTGATATTGCAAATGTATTAGGTATGAGTAAATCTTCAATATCACATCAATTAGGAACATTAAGAAGGATGAGTATAGTAAAATGTAGGAGACAAGGAAAAGAAGTATATTATACAATAGATGATGACCATGTAAAAGGCTTATTTGAATTAGGAATTGAGCATATAGAACATAAGTAGGAGGAAGTTATGAAAAAAGATTTGTTTAAAATAATATTTTCATTTGTAATATTTTTAGTAGCTATATTAATATCATTTGAAAGTGATTTAATAAATAAACTATTATATCTTATAGCATATTTAATAGTAGGTTTAGAAATTGTTATAAAAGCAATTAAAAATATATTTAAAGGAAATGTATTTGATGAACATTTTTTAATGGCAATAGCAACAATAGGAGCAATAGCTATTGGTGAATATCCAGAAGCAGTTGCAGTAATGTTATTTTATCAAGTAGGAGAATTATTCCAAGATTATGCAGTCGATAAATCAAGAAAATCAATTGCAAGTTTAATGGATATAAGACCAGATGTAGCATATGTTAAGAAAAATGGAAAAATAGAAAAGTTATCCCCAGAAGATGTAAAAATTGGGGAAACAATAGTTGTAAAACCTGGTGAAAAAGTACCTTTAGACGGAAAAATAATAGAAGGTAAATCTATGGTGGATACATCAGCTCTAACAGGAGAATCAGTACCAGTAGAGGTAAATGTAGGAGATAACATATTAAGTGGTACAATAAATAAAAATGGACTTCTTACAATAAAAGTTGAAAAAGAATTTGGCGAATCAACTGTAAGTAAAATATTAGATTTAGTGGAAAATGCAAGTAGTAGAAAATCAAAATCAGAAAACTTTATAACCAAATTTGCAAAATACTATACACCTATAGTTGTAATAATTGCAATTATGCTTGCAATAATACCACCATTTGTATTTAGTTTAGGAGAGTTTAGAGAGTGGTTATATAGAGCATTAACATTTTTAGTAGTATCTTGTCCTTGTGCTTTAGTAATATCAATACCTCTTGGCTTCTTTGGAGGAATTGGAGGAGCATCTAAAAAAGGAATTCTAGTAAAAGGAAGTAATTATTTAGAGGCTCTGTCTAGCACAGAAATAGTTGTATTTGATAAAACGGGAACATTAACAAAAGGTGTGTTTGAAGTACAAAAAATAGAACCTGTAGATATTTCAAAAGAAGAATTATTAAAATATACAACATATGCTGAATATAATTCAAACCACCCAATTTCTATATCTTTAAAAAATGCATATAAGAAAATGATTAGTGATAAAAATCAAGAGGAAATAAATACAAGTAAAATTATATCTGTAGAAGAATTTGCAGGTATGGGTGTTCTTGCGAATATAGAAGAAAAAGAAGTACTTGTAGGAAATGAAAAATTGATGAAAGAAAAAAATATAGAATATACTCATTGTAATGAAATAGGAACAGTTATCTATGTTGCAATTGATAATAAATATTCTGGTTATATTTTGATTTCTGATGAGATTAAAGAAGATTCTAAATATGCAATTGAAAGCTTAAAGAAAAATAATATTAGAAAAATAGTAATGCTAACAGGTGATAAAGAAAAAGTAGGTAAGTCAGTTGCTGAAAAACTTGGTTTAGATGAAGTTTATACAGAATTATTACCAGACGGTAAGGTTAAGAAAGTAGAAGATTTAATGAAAGAAAAATCAGAAAAAGGAAAGCTTGTGTTTGTTGGTGACGGTATAAATGATGCCCCAGTTCTTGCTCTTTCAGATATTGGTATTGCTATGGGTGGGCTTGGCTCTGATAGTGCAATAGAGGCAGCAGATATTGTTATTATGACAGATGAGCCTTCTAAAATAGTTACTGCAATTAAAACTTCTAAAAAGACTATGAAAATTGTAAAGCAAAACATTATATTTGCAATTACTGTTAAAATTTTAGTTTTAATTTTAACTGCATTTGGAATAGGAAATATGTGGCAAGCTGTTTTTGCTGATGTTGGCGTTTCAGTTCTTGCAGTTATAAATTCATTACGAGCTTTAAAATAAGAACATTTTTAAGCATATTTAACAATAAAAAAGTTGATATTAGTTCGGCTAAAACTAATACCAACAACAATTCTGGTACTTCATCCAATGAGTGAGGGAAACCTCGCTCTTTTATATTATATGTTTTTAAACACAAAAGTCAATATTTATTTATAATTTTTCTTAAAATTATTCAATTCCTAAAATTTCTTTTGCTCTTTTAACATCATTATTATCAGCTTGCCTTACACCTTCTAGAGGGTAATTAAGTCCTAATTTTTTCCATTTAAATTCTCCTACACTGTGGTATGGTAATATTTCTACTCTTTCTACAGTTTTTAAAGAATTAATAAAATCTTTTAATTTTAATAAATCTTCCTTATCATCTGTAAAACCTGGAACTAATACTTGTCTTATCCACATAGGCTTGTTGTTATCACTTAAATATTTTGCAAATTCAAGTTCTAATTTATTAGACCTTCCAACTAATTCTTTACACTTTTTATCATCTATATGTTTAATATCTAATAAAAACAAATCAGTTATATCAATTAATTTTTTTATATCATTTGTAAGAGCTACCATACCAGAAGTATCTATACAAGTATGGATATTTTCTTTTTTTAATTTGCTAAACAATTCATAAATGAATTGGTGTTGTAAAAGAGGTTCTCCGCCACTTATTGTTACACCACCACGAGGGTATATATAGTTTTTATAATTCATTATTTTATTAAAAATTTCATCTAAAGATTTATAATGTCCTGAATTTATATCCCAAGTGTCTCTATTATGACAATATTTACACTCTAAATGACAACCTTGCATAAATAGTACAAATCTAATTCCTGGTCCGTCTACTGTACCAAAAGATTCTACAGAGTGAATTTTTGCATAAAATCTTAAATCTTTTTCTTTGTTTTCCATAATTACTCCTTACAGTATTAAAGGGGAAATATATTCCCCTTTAAATTAAGTTATTGTTTTAGTTGTTCTATATCCTTTCATGAATAGTTCTATGAATAACATCTAATTGTTGTTCTCTTGTTAATTTAGTAAAGTGAACAGCATATCCAGAAACACGAATTGTAAGTTGTGGGTAATTTTCTGGGTGTTCCATAGCATCTTCTAATAAACTTCTATCAAATACATTTACATTAATATGATGTCCTGTTTGTGCAAAATAACCGTCAAGCATATTTACCAAATTATCTACTTTTTCGTTATCTGTTTTTCCTAAAGTTCCAGGTGTAATTGAGAAAGTATATGAAATACCGTCTTCAGCACTATCAAATGGAAGTTTTGCAATTGAGTTCATAACAGCTAAAGCTCCATTTGTATCTCTTCCGTGTAGTGGGTTTGCTCCTGGTCCAAAAGGTTCTCCAGCTCTTCTTCCGTCAGGTGTATTTCCTGTTGCTTTTCCATAAACTACATTTGAAGTAATTGTTAAAATAGATAATGTGTGTTTAGAATTTCTATAAGTTTGATGTTTTCTTAATTTATTCATAAAGTTTTTAGTAATATCAACTGCTATTTGGTCTACTCTATCATCATCATTTCCAAATTTAGGGAAGTCTCCTTCAACTTTGTAGTCAACAGCAAGTCCAGTTTCATCACGAATTACTTTTACTTTAGCATATTTTATAGCTGATAATGAATCTGCTACAACTGATAAACCTGCAATACCACAAGCCATTGTACGTAAGATTTCTCTATCGTGAAGAGCCATTTCGATTGCTTCATAGCAATATTTATCGTGCATATAATGAATAGCATTTAATGCTTTTATATAAATTTTTGCAACATAGTCCATCATCTGATTGAATTTTTCCATAACTTCATCATAATCTAAATATTCTGAAGTAATTGGTGCATATTTTGGAGTAACTTGTTTTCCAGAAACCTCATCTCTACCACCATTAATTGCATAAAGAAGAGTTTTTGCAAGGTTAGCTCTTGCACCAAAGAATTGCATTTGTTTACCTATTTTCATAGGAGAAACACAACAAGCAATACCATAGTCGTCTCCTAAAGTAATTCTCATTAAATCATCATTTTCATATTGAATAGATGATGTTTTAATAGATAAATTAGTAGTATATTTCTTAAAGTTTTCAGGAAGTCTTGTAGACCATAGAACTGTCATATTTGGTTCTGGTGCAGGACCTAAATTTTCTAATGTATGAAGTAGCCTAAAAGAGTTTTTAGTAACTAAAGTTCTTCCGTCAATTCCCATACCACCAATACTTTCTGTTACCCATACAGGGTCTCCACTAAATAATTCGTTATATTCAGGTGTTCTTAAGAAACGTACTAATCTTAATTTCATAACAAAGTGGTCCATAATTTCTTGAGCTTCTTCTTCTGTTAAAACACCATTTTGTAAATCTCTTTCAAAATAGATATCTAAAAATGTAGATGTTCTACCTAAACTCATTGCTGCACCGTCTTGTGATTTTATTGCTCCTAAATATCCAAAATATAACCATTGAACAGCTTCTTTAGCATTTTTTGCAGGGACAGATATATCAAATCCATATTTTGAAGCCATTTCTTTTAATTCTTTTAATGCACTAATTTGATCACTAGTCTCTTCTCTTGAACGAATAACATCTTCTGTTAATTCATCTGTGTTTAAAACATCTAATTCAGCTTGTTTTTCAGAAATTAGGGCATCTATACCATATAAAGCAACTCTTCTGTAATCACCTATAATTCTTCCACGTCCATATCCGTCAGGAAGACCTGTAATTAAATGTGAACTTCTAGCAGCTCTTATATCTGGTGTATATACACTAAATACTCCGTCATTATGAGTTTTTCTATAATTATGGAATATATTTTCTACTTCGTCATCAACTTTTCTATCATAAGCAGCACACGCTTTTTCAACTATACGAATTCCACCAAATGGCATAATAGCTCTTTTTAAAGGTGCATCTGTTTGAAGTCCTACAATATCTTCTAAATCTTTATCAATATAACCAGCATTATGAGCTGTTATTGTAGAGATTGTTTTTGTATCTATATCTAAAACTCCACCTTTAGAATTGTGTTCTTTTTTATAAAGTTCTAGAACTTCGTTCCAAAGTTTTTTTGTTTTTTCTGTTGGTCCAGCAAGGAAACTTTCATCACCTGTATATGGTGCGTAATTTCTTTGAATAAAATCTCTAACATTTATTTCTGTTTGCCAATCACCCTTTTTAAAATTTTTCCATTGTTCAAATTCCATTTTATACCTCCTAAAATTAATTCTTTTATTATTATAAACAAATTGCCACATATTATAATATCATATTAAAAAAATATAAGCAACTTTTTTTAACATATTTCTACAAATAATATATAGTCTTTTTGAAAATAAAACTGTTGCAAAAGCAACAAAAAAGTCAATATTTTGATATTGACTTTTTCTTCAAAAAATTAAATTTTATAATGGTTCAAATGGATCATCCTCTGCAATTACTTTTGCAACATTATAAATTAATCTTTGTGTTTCTGGTGAGCAACTCTTTAATAATTCTGAAAATTCTTTTGTTAAATAATTTTGAGAATTACTAGAAGCACCATTTAATATGTATCCTTCAGAAACATCTAATAAACGACAAATTTGATTTAATCTTTTTAAATTGATATGTGAATTTCCTCTTTCTACTCTACTTAAGAAAGCAACTGAAATATCAATTTGTTCTGCTAAATCTTCTTGAGTCATATTTTTTGCAAGTCTTGCTTGTTTTAATCTTTGTCCTATAACACTATAGTCTAAAGCCATTTTAATCACACTCCTATTTTTATTATGCTCACATAATAGCATTTTGTAGTTCAAATTTACAGAAACTAAAATGTCTACATTGAATATATAAGTAAATAAATTGTTGTTTTATAAGTTAAAAAATGCTTGAAATTTGTTGATATTAAAAGGGTTTACGAAAGAATAAAAATAACTTAATAATTCAAAAATATTTCTTTAAAAAAATAGTATGAATAAATAAAATAATAAATAGAGGATATAAAAAAACAGAGAAAAACTGAGTAAAAACGAGTAAAAACGAGAAAAATATGGAAAAATAAGGAAAATAAAGGGATACTTTTTATTACATTTGACAAATTACGATTAAAAATGTATACATAATTTGCTTTTGGAGAGAATATATAGTATAATAGAAATTGGTCGC
>CALXEY010000032.1 GCA_944387455.1 uncultured Clostridia bacterium | reverse complement strand
AAGAAAGCAAAGAAAAAGATTCAAAAACAAAAAAAGCAGAAAAAGAAGCTAAAGTAGAAGAACCAGTAGTAGAAGAACCAGTAGTAGAAGAAGTTAAAGGTAGTACAGAAGAAACAAAAGATGATGAAGACATAAAAAATGAAAAAGTAAATAAAATATTACAAAAAGCAAAAGAACAAGGACAAATAACATATGGAGATTTAGCAAAAGAACTAGATGATGCAAATGCAGACCAAATAGATAAAGTTTTTGATGCTTTTGAAGAAATGGGAGTAAGCTTAAATGATGATTTAGACGAAGAACCAGACATAGAAGACTTACAAGAAGTAGAAGACTTAAAATTAGATGAAATAACAGATACAAATTATGAAGGAATAAGTGTAGATGACCCAGTTAGAATGTACTTAAGAGAAATAGGAAGAATACCACTTTTAACATTTGACCAAGAACTAGACTTAGCAAAAAGAATATTAAAAGGTGATGAAGAAGCAAAACAAAAACTAGCAGAATCAAACTTAAGATTAGTTGTAAGTATTGCTAAAAAATATGTTGGAAGAGGTATGTTGTTCTTAGACTTGATACAAGAAGGAAATATGGGCTTGATAAAAGCAGTAGAAAAATTTGATTATACAAAAGGTTTCAAATTTAGCACATATGCTACTTGGTGGATAAGACAAGCAATAACAAGAGCAATTGCAGACCAAGCAAGAACAATAAGAATACCAGTTCATATGGTAGAAACAATAAATAAATTAATAAGAACATCAAGACACTTACTTCAACAATTAGGAAGAGAACCAACGCCTGAAGAAATTGCAGCAGAAATGGAAATACCAGTAGAAAAAGTTATGGAAATACAAAAAATAGCACAAGACCCAGTATCATTAGAAACACCAATAGGTGAAGAAGATGACAGCCATTTAGGAGACTTTATACAAGATGAAGATAGCCCAGCACCACAAGATTCAGCAGCATACACAATGCTTAAAGAACAATTAGAAGAAGTAATGAACACATTAACACCAAGAGAAGCAAAAGTATTAAAATTAAGATTTGGACTAGAAGACGGAAAAGCAAGAACATTAGAAGAGGTTGGACGTGAATTTGATGTAACACGAGAAAGAATAAGACAAATAGAAGCAAAAGCATTAAGAAAATTAAGACATCCAAGTAGGAGTAAAAAATTAAGAGACTATATGAACTAAACTAAAAAAGTACGGAGGAAAAAATGGAACAAATAACAAGTTTTATAGAAAGTGTAAAAGCATTACAAATTGTAGATATTGTAATAGCAGTATGTGTGATAATACTTTTTAAAGTGTTAAGTCCTAGCATATCATATATGATAATAAAACTATTTAAATTTAACAGTAAAGGGAAAAAAGCAATTAGAGAAAGTGCATTTTACACACCTTTAAAAGTATTTTTCACAATACTAGGAATATATTTAGCAATATTATTCTTGAAAAAACCATTGAATTTACAAGAAGATGTAATGAATATAGTAACAAAAATATTCCAAATAATAAGTGTACTAGCATTTGCAAAAGCATTAGCATCAAGCTTTACAACAAAATCATCATTAGTTAAAAGATTTAAAAATTCTTCAAAAAATAATTTAGATGATTCAATGCTTGAATTTGCATTAAAAGTTGCAAGAGCAATTATATATATAGTAGCATTATTCATAGTACTTGCAATATTACAAATAAACTTGAGTGGTTTAGTTGCAGGACTAGGAATAGGTGGTATTATAGTAACACTTGCAGCACAAGATACAGCGAAAAATATATTTGGTGGAATAGTATTATTTATAGACAAACCATTTAATGTAGGTGATTGGATACAAACACCAAACTATGAAGGAGCAGTTGAAGATATAACATTTAGAACAACAAGAATTAGAAATGCAGATAATGCAGTTGTAAATATACCAAATTCAACAATAGCAGATTCAGCAATAATAAATTGGAGTAAATTAGAAAAAAGAAGATATAAATTTAATATATCTTTACCATTAGAAACGACATCTGAGAAAATAGAACAAATATCAAATGAAATAAAAGAAATGTTAATATCAGAACCAAATGTAATAGATGAGGATACATTAATTTCATTTGAAAAAATAGAAAACAATGGCTTATCATTATATGTACGATTATATATGGACATAACAAATTATAAAGATTATATGATGTTAAAAGATAAAATAAATAAAAACATTATAAATATACTACATAATTTAGGAGCAGATTTAACATATCCAACAACATCAGTATATATAGAAAAATAATAAAAGTTTAAATTTAAAAAATAAATAATGAATAGAAAAGGTTTTAAGAATTACTTAAAATCTTTTTTTTCTAAAAAATATTTTGTTCACATTATAGACATAAATAGTAGTTATAATATATAATATGTATGTAAAAAATAAAGAAGGTGTTAGATATGTTAAATGATTGTATATTAATTGTAGATGATGAACAAAGAATGAGAAAATTAATAAAAGACTTCTTAGCAGTAAAAGGTTTTAGTATATTAGAAGCAGAAGACGGAGAAAAAGCATTAGAAGTATTTGAAGAAAATAGAAATAAAATAAGTCTAATATTGTTAGATGTTATGATGCCAAAACTAGACGGTTGGTCTGTTTTAAGACAAATTAGACAAGATTCAAAAGTACCAATTATAATGCTTACAGCAAGAGGAGAAGAACAAGACGAATTATTTGGTTTTGAACTTGGAGTTGATGAATATATATCAAAACCATTTAGTCCAAAAATATTAGTAGCAAGAGTAGAAGCAATATTAAAAAGAACAAATAAAGATACAAAACAAATGATAGAATGTGAAGGAATAGAAATAGATAGAGAAGGAAGAACAGTAAAAGTAGACGGAAAACAAGTAGAGCTAAGTTTAAGAGAATATGAATTGTTAGTGTATTTAGTAGAAAATAAAGACATAGCACTATCTAGAGATAAAATATTAAACAATGTATGGAACTATGATTATTATGGAGACTCTAGAACAATAGACAGTCATATAAAAAAGATAAGACATAAACTTGGTAAAAAAGGAAAATATATAAAAACAATTAGAGGAATAGGATATAAATTCGAAACTAAATAGAAGGGAAGGAAAAATGAGTACAAAATTTAAACCTTTAAAATCAGTAAGGGTTAAATTATTTCTAACTTTATCACTTGTAATATTAGGAATAATAATATTTTTAGTATTAGTAAATAATTTTGTATTTGGTCAGTTCTATTTATATAGTAAGCAAACAGCATTAAAATCAGTATATGAAACAGTAAACAATTATTATAATAATGGAGAAGTTGGGGATTTGGCAACTGAACTAGAAAAAATAGCGGTTAGAAATAATTTCGATATATTAATAAGAGATGATCAAAATGTAAATGTATATACATCAAATAAAGACTTTTTCTCAACACTAGGACAAATGAACGAAATGACAAGCAGATTTAATACAGGAGCAGGAGAAGTAATAGAAGAAACTGATAATTTTGTAATAACTAGAATAAAAGATACAAAAAATGGACTTACATATATACTTCTTGCAGCAACACTTGACAATGGATATTTGTTGTATATTAGAATACCAATAAACTCAATACAAGAAAGTGTAAAAATATCAAATAACTTTTTATATTTAATGGCAGGGTTTGCAATATTAATTGCAGCAGTAATAGTATCATATGTAACAAGAAGATTTACAGACCCAATATTAGAATTAAACTCAATAGCAAAGAAAATGTCAAATTTAGACTTTAGCCATAAATATAGAATAACAGATGCAGACGATGAAATAAATAATCTAGGAAAAAGTATTAACACAATGTCTGATAAACTAGAAAAAACAATCAAACAACTAAGAGAAACAAATATAGAATTAGAAAAAGATATAGAAGAAAAATCAAAATTAGATGAAATGAGAAAAAGCTTTATATCAGACGTATCACACGAATTAAAAACACCAATAGCATTAATACAAGGATATAGTGAAGGGCTTTTAGAAAATGTAAATACAGATGAAGAAAGTAGAAAATTCTATGCAGAAGTTATTTTAGATGAAACAAATAAAATGGATAGACTAGTAAAACAACTATTAGAACTTATGAAACTAGAATATGGAAAAAGAGAATTTAATGACACAGAATTTAATCTTGTAGAAGTAGAAAAAGAAGTAATCAGAAAATCACAAGTAATGATAGAAGAAGAAAAAGTAGAAATAGAATTCAAAACACCAGATGAAATAAATGTAATAGCAGACGATTTCTATATAGAGCAAGTTGTTACAAATTATATGACAAATGCTATAAAACACGTCGAAGAAGTAAATGGAAAGAAATTAATAAAAATAGAAAACGAAGTAGATGTTGAAAAAAATAAAGTAAGAGTAAAAGTATTTAATACAGGAAAACAAATACCAGAAGAACATTTAAATAGAATATGGAATAGATTTTATAAAATAGATGCATCACGTAACAGAAAAGACGGAGGAACAGGAATAGGCTTAGCATTTGTAAAAGCAATAATGAGCAATTATGGAGCAAATAGTTATGGAGTAATAAACAAAGAAGACGGAGTAGAATTCTACTTTGACTTAGAATTAAAAATTTGAGAATTTTGGGGACGGGGCATTTTTGTCGCACTTTTCCAAAAAATGGAAAATGCGACAAAAAAGCCCCGTCCCCATTTGTGGCATCGACATTCGGTGTCGAATTTTGCGATGAAAAGTTCTTTACAAATTAAAAAAAATATGTTATACTACATAATGAGTTAACTCATAATAAATTTAATCGATTTTATTTATTAGTTTTTAAATCTAAAATTCCAAAGGAATATTTATGAATTTCAAATAAGAATTTCAAATGAGAATTTTAAGATAAGGAGGCAATATATAGAATGTTTAAGTTTAGTTCTATATATATTAACGTACTAAGTTTTTTTATATCAGTAATTATTTTTATATTTACTCAAGTTTTTTTTACTAATTATGATGCTTTTCTTTATAAAAGTTCATTAAAAGCAGGTTTTGAAGTTGAAAATGTAGTTCAAGATACAAAAGAACAAGTAAATAATACAAATGAAATGATTAAAGAAAAAATAACAGAAGACTTAGGTGTATGGCATCTAGAGATACCAAAGATAAATTTAAAAGCTAGTATAAGTGAGGGAACAACAAAAGAAGTTATGGAAGATTACATAGGACATTTTGAAGAAACAACGAAAGAAAATGGAAATGTGGGCTTAGCAGCACACAACAGAGGTTATAAAAATAATTATTTCCAAAGAATTAAGGAATTAAAAGAAGGAGATAGTATATTTTATACCTATAATGGAGAAACAAAAGAATATTTAGTTATAAACCACGTAATAATAAAAGATACAGATTGGACGTATTTAGAAGATACTGAGAAAAATACAATAACACTAATTACGTGTGTTGAAAATGAGCCAGAATACAGAAGATGTATTCAAGGAGAAGAAAAAATAGAAAGTGAGGAATGATATTGGTAAAAAATAAATTAAGAAAATTATTTGTAATTTTAGCATCTATAATGTTTGGTTTTTTAAGTTTTGGAAATATAGTTTTGGCTAAAACTATAGATTCAGCACATATTTATATGGTAGGTAGTTGTGGAAGTTTAATGACATATAAAGGTGCACCTATTAAAGTAAGTTATGTTGAATATACTGAAGATGGAGTGCATTATCCAGCATATTGCTTAGATAAGACAAAACCTGGTGCTGAAACACAAGAATATACAGTTTCAGTAACAAGTGCTATTAATGATGTTGGGTTATGGAGAAGGATAATAAATGGTTATCCATATAAAACAATAGAAGAACTTGGAGTTGCAAGTAAAGAAGAAGCTTTTACAGCAACAAAACAAGCAGTTTATTGTTACTTATATAAACATAACCCAAGTGATTATGGAGCAATAGGAGAAGCTGGACAAAGAACTTTAAATGCATTCCATAAAATAATTAATGATGCTGAAAATTCTACTGAAACTAAAATTTCTAGTACAGTAACAATCAATAAAAATGATGCTGAGTGGAAGCAAGATAATTTAGATAAAAACTATCTATCAAAAACATATAGTGTAACAGCAGGTGCTGAAATTTCTAACTATAAAATAACAGTTACAAAAGATAATGGAGCAGATTTAACTGGCATAAAATTAACTGATGAAAATAACCAAGAAAAGACAGAATTTATGCCTAATGAAAAATTCAAAATATTAATTCCTATAACTTCTTTAAAAGAAGACGGTAAAATTAATTTAACTGTAGAAGCACAAGTTAAAACAAAACCGGTATTATATGGAACAGCTCCAAATAGTGGTTTTCAAGATTATGCTTTAACAGCAGCAACATTTGAAGACGGTACTGGAAATATAAGTGATTCTTATTTCAAAAATGAGACTAAAATTGTAATTGTTAAAAAAGACCAAGAAAGTGGTGATGTATTACAAGGAGTAGAATTTCAAATATTAGATGAAAACAAAAATGTAGTTTATACAGATTTAAAAACTAATGAAAATGGACAAATTGAAATAAATAATTTAGTTCCAGGTACATATTATTTACAAGAAACAAAAACAATTGACGGTTATCAATTATATGACCAATTAATTAGAGTTGATTTAAACTTAAATCAAGAAGTTACTGTTACTGTAAATAATAGAAAAGAAGATGTACCAGAAATAGAAACAAAAGAACAAACAAGTAAAGAAGTAAAAAGCTTAGGTGTTAAAAAATTACCTGTAACAGGTATGTAATTTTAAATAGACCATTTTCAAAAAAAGAAAATGGTCTAAAGTTATATTTAATATTTTGTTTAATATTTTATTTCGTATTGAATTTGTCTATTATTTTTGTTACAATATAACTGTAAAATTTTAAAGGAAAAGGAGAGTAGATTTTTTAATGTTATCACAACTCGTTATACTAGTAATATTAATTTTAATTAATGCATTTTTTGCAGCAAGTGAGATTGCTTTTATTTCGCTTAATGATGCAAAAATAGAAAAACAAGCAAAAGAGGGAAACAAAAAAGCAAAACAAATTGAAGGGATGTTAAAATCACCAAGTAAGTTTTTAGCAACAATACAAATAGGAATAACTTTAGCAGGGTTCTTATCAAGTGCGTTTGCATCTGATGCTTTTGCAGAGATGTTAGCACCAGCACTTTATAATTTAATGCCATTTTTTAGCCTAACAGTATGGAATAATATATCAATTATTGTAATTACAATAATATTATCTTTCTTTACACTAGTATTTGGGGAATTAGTGCCAAAAAGACTTGCTATGAAATATTATGAAAAAATATCTTTTGGAACAATAGGCATAATTAGAGCTATTTTTATATTGACATCTCCATTTGTAAAATTTTTAACATTTGTAACAAATGGAATTTCAAAATTATTTGGTGTTGCTGAAAGTGAAGAAGAACAAGTAACAGAAGAAGAAATAAAAATGATGGTTGACCAAGGTGAAGAAAGTGGAAATATTAAAGAAGAAGAAAGAGAATTAATAAATAATGTTTTTGAATTTAATGATATAACTGTATCTGAAATAATGAGACATAGAAAAGATATTTTTGCAGTAGATATAAATATTAGTAATGAAGAATTAATGGAAGAATTATCAAAAGAAGAGTTCCGTTATAGTAGAATACCTGTGTATGATGAAACAATAGATGAAGTAAAAGGTATTTTGTATGTAAAAGATGTGCTAAAAAATATAAACAAGAAAAATTTTAAAGTTAAAAATTTAGTAAAAGAAGCATATTTTGTATCACAAAATAGGTTAATAAATGAAGTGTTTAAAGAGTTACAAAGAAACAAAACACAAATTGCAATTATAGTAGATGAATATGGTGGAACAGCAGGTTTAATAACTATGGAAGATATCCTAGAAGAACTTGTTGGAGATATATTTGATGAATATGATAAAGTTGAAAAAGAATATGAGCAAATAGATGATAATACTTATCTTTTATCAGGAAGTTTACCTATATATGATGTAAATAAATTATTAAATGCTGAAATTCCAGAAGGAGATTATGATACATTATCAGGTTATTTACAAGAAGAAATGGGAAGAATTCCAAAAGATGAAGAAACTCCAATAATTGAAACAGATAAAGTAACATATAAAATAGAAGAATATGAAGATAAAAGAATAATTAAAGTTAAAGCTTGTAAAAATAATATAGTAGAGGAAGCAGAACAAACAGATGAAGAAAATGAAGAATAGAAAGGGCAAAAAATTATGAAAAGAAATTTTATAATTCGTAATATTATAATAGGAATAATAATAATAGGTCTTATTGTAGGTTTATTAGTATATTTTATTGGTAAAAGTGCAAAAAAATATGAAGTAGAAAAAGTAAGTACTTATAATTATTTTGTATTAAAAACAAATGATTTATCAGGGGTAATAGATAGAAGCGGAAATATTGTAATTGATGCTACATATGATGATGTAATAATACCAAACCCTGAAAAGCCAATATTTGTTTGCTATGAAGGTGAACAAAGTAAAGTATTAAATGAAAGAAAAGAACAAATTTTAAATGACTATCAAAATGTAGAGCCTATAAGGTTACAAAATATTACAAGTGATTTGATGTATGAAAAATCTGTATTAACTTATGAACAAGACGGAAAGTTTGGACTTATCAATTTTGAAGGAAAAAAATTAACAAAACCAATATATGAATCAATAGAAGGGTTACCATATAAAGAAGGAGAGCTTTTAGTAAAACAAGACGGAAAATATGGTGTTATAAATATCAAAGGTAATAAATTAATAGATATTAAATATGATAAGATTTCAGTAGACGGTTACTATACATCTGATGAAGGTTATAAATATTCTGGATATGTTATATCAAACACAACAGATGAAGGATATAGATATGGTTATATAAATTATAATGGAAAATTATTATTAGAACCAGAATATAATGAAGTGTCTAGAGTATTAGGTGTAGACGATAGAGAAAATGCTTATATTTTATGTGCTAAAAATGGACAATATGGAGTTATGAAAAATGATGAAGAATTAATCTTAAATGAATATCAATCTATCGAATATGATGAAAGCAATAAATTATTTACTTTAGAAAAAAGTAAAAAATATGGAATTGCAGATTTAAATGGAAAAATAATAGTACCAACAGAATATAACCAAATAGATATCACAGGAATATATTTATATGCACAAAATAGCCAAGGAATTACAGTATATGATACATCTGGAACACAAGCAAATATTAACACAGATGTTGCTATATTAAATACTGGAAATGAAAAATATAAAATAAGAATAGATAATTCTGAAGGAACTAAATATGGTGTAATAAATGATAAAGGCGAACAAGTAATAGAAGAAAAATATAATTATTTAGAATATTTATTTGATAATTATTTTATAGTAAGTAATGAAGAGTCAAAACTTGGTGTTATTGATGATGATGATAATGTTAAAATAGAAATAAAATATGATTCTTTACAAAAAATAGATGGTACAAACATAATAAAAGCAATTACAAATTCTGATAATGTAACTAAATTATATTCAAAAAATATGGTAGAAGTTTGTAATATGGTAAATGCAATTATTACAACTGAGAATAATTATATTAAAATTTCTAATGATACAGATGTGAAGTATTTTGATAAAGATGGTAAAGAATTAAAAAATACAGAAGTATATCCAAATAACACTTTGTTTGCAAACAAAGTAGATAATAAATGGGGCTTTGTTAATAAAGACGGAAATACTGTAGTAGAAGCAATATATGATAAGGTTACAGAATTTAATGAATATGGTTTTGCTGGAATAATGAAAGATAATAAATGGGGTGTTGTAAATTCTAATGGTGAAGTTGTTTTAGAACCAACATATACTTTAAATGAAAATGTTGTACCGTATTTTATAGGAAAATATTATAGAGTTGAATATGGTTTTGGAGAATATTATTACACAGATTTAAACAATAATACAGAAAATACACCTACTACAGAAGATGAAACAAATGTAAGTAATGAATAAAGTGAGTGTGAAAGTTATGAGTGAAAAAATATATACAGTGGAAGAAATAAAGAAAATGGTATATGACATTTTAAAAAAATTTAATGTTAAAAAAGCTATATTATTTGGTTCATATGCTAAGAATTCAGCAACTTCTAAAAGTGATATAGATATTGTAATAGATAGTGAGGGTAAATTAATAAATATATATTTCTATGGCTTATTAGAAGAATTAGTTGAAAAATTAGGAAAAGAAGTTGATTTGTTTGAAATAGTAGAAATACAAAAAAATAGTAAAATATTCAATGATATAGAAAAGGAGGGAATTACTATATATGGAAAGTAAAGATAGAATAATTATACAAAAAATAATTAATTATATTGAGGATATTGAAAAATATATAGAAGGTTTACAACCAAAAGATTTCCTAGATGATAAAAAGACAATTACAGCTTGCGCATTTACTGTTTCACAAATAGGAGAACTTGTTAAATTTGTTACAGATAAAACAATTAAGAAATATCCTAAAATTCCTTGGAGTAGTATAAAAGGTATGAGAAATAGAATTGTACACGATTATGAAAATGTAGACTTATCAGTATTGTGGTCTACAGTTAAAGAAAGTTTACCACAATTAAAAGATGACTTAAAAGATATAATTTTAAAAGATAAAGAAAATTTATTTTAGATTATTAATGAAATTTATAGGAGAAGTAGAGATTAAAGAAACAATATATTGATTGTATTTATTTAATAATAAAACTATAAATTACTATACTAAAAACGATATATTCACAATATCATATTTAGGAGAAACTTTTGTAGATGATATGTAAATATAAATAATTGATATCCAATTCTTTATTGGGAATAAAGTTACTAAAATAGTAACTTTTTTTCTGTTTAAAAAATAAAAATAAGTAAATAATATAATAAAGAATCGGAAAAGATAAAAAGTAAAAATATTTAAAGTTAAAACAAAAATAAAAATATAGAGGGTGATATTTTGGTAGGTTTAGCATTATCAGGTGGAGGTATAAGAGGAATAGCTCACGCAGGAGTTTTAAAAGCATTGTTAGATAATGGAATAAAAATAGATGTAATTGGTGGAACAAGTTCAGGTGCGTTAATAGGAGTATTGTATGCAATGGGATATACTCCAGAATATATTTATGAAGCATTTAAATTATATTCAAAAGAAATTGTAGGTTTAAATAGTAATTTAATATTTTCAGGAGTAAGTAGTAAAATATTTGGCGGGGAAGTAGAAATAAAAGGTTTTAAAAGTGGAGAAAGTTTAGAAAAAGCATATAATAAAATGGCTTTAAGAAAAGGCTATAAAAGTGTTGGAGAAATTTTAGATTTACCAGTTGTAATAACATCAGTAGATATTAGAAATGGAAAAGAATATATATTCACAAATAGTGTACCAAATGTGGAAAATACTGATAAATATATAACAAATATAGAAGTTGGAAAAGCAGTAAGAGCAAGTAGTAGTTTTCCAGGAATATTTTGCCCTTGTGAATTTGAAGGTCATAGTTTTTATGACGGTGGAATTTTAGATAATGTACCAGTAGAAGAAGTAAGAAAACAAGGAGTAGATAAAGTAATTGCAGTAAACTTTAAAGCAGATGATATAGAAAGCTCAAGTAATGTAATGGACTTAGGTATGAGAACATTAGATATAATGGGAAATAAAATATCAGAAAAAAATATATCATCTTCAGATTTTTTACTTACTGTTAGTACAGATAAAACAGGTCTATTTGATATAGAAAAATTAGATAGTTGTTTTGAATATGGTTATAAAGCAGTTATTGAAAATCTTGGAAAAATTAAACAAGTTTTAGAAAGTAAATGAATATAATAAATAATAATATATTTTACAATTGATTGTTAGTTTATTAATTTTGGAGGTTCATATGAAAGTTAGATATTTTGATCACTCAGCAACAACACCTATAAAGCAAGAAGTGTTAGACGAAATGTTACCATATTTAAAAGAAAAGTATGGAAATGCTTCATCATTATATACATTAGGAAGAGAAGCAAGAAGAGGAATAGAAGAAGCAAGAAAGAGAGTAGCTAGTTTAATTAATTGTAAGCCTAGTGAAATTTATTTTACAGCAGGAGGGTCTGAAAGTGATAATATGGCAATTAAGGGAATTGCATATTCTAATAGATATAGAGGAAAACACATAATAACATCTAAAATAGAACATCCAGCAGTATTACATACGTGTAAAGCATTAGAAAAACAAGGCTTTAGAGTAACATACTTAAATGTAAACAAAGACGGAATAGTAGATTTAGAAGAATTAAAAAGAGCAATTAGAAATGATACAATTTTAATTAGTATAATGAGTGTAAATAATGAAATAGGAACAATTCAGCCAATATATGAAATATCTAAAATTGCAAAAATGTATAATATAATATTTCATACAGACAGCGTACAAGGAGTAGGGCATATTCCAATAGATGTAAAAGATATGGGAATAGATATGTTATCATTGTCAGGACATAAAATATATGCACCAAAAGGAGTAGGAGCTTTATATATAAAAGAAGGAATAGATATAGAAAAATTAATTGACCGGTGGGCATCAGGAAAAAGATAAAAGAGCAGGAACAGAAAATGTAGCAGGAATAGTAGCATTGGGAAAAGCTTGTGAGATAGCAAAAAGAGATATGGGAAAGAATATAGAATATTTAAGAACATTAAGAGATTATTTTATAAAATTAGTAGAAGAAAAAATAGATATAGCTATGTTTAATGGTAGTAGAAAATTAAGAGTTTCAGGAAATAGTAATTTTTCTTTTAAAGGAATAGATAGTCAAAGTCTGCTTTTAAAGTTAGATGAAAAAGGTATTTGTGTATCTAGTGGTTCTGCGTGTTCAGAAGGAAATGGTAAACCTTCACACGTTTTGAAAGCAATCGGTTTATCTGATGAAGAAGCAAAAAGTGCAATTAGAGTAACATTAGGTGAAGAAAACACAAAAGAAGATATAGATTATTTAGTAGATAGTATTATAGAAAGCGTAAGAGAATTGAAATAGTTCTCTTATTTTTAATGGAAAGTAAAGCTTGATTTTTAAAGCAATTTATTGTAAAATAAAAATGTAGTTAATCTTGTTAAGGAAGTGAGAAAAAATGCAAATTATAGGAATTGGAGAGAGCAATTTTAAAACATTAAGATTAAACAATAATTATTTTATAGATAAGTCTTTATATATAAAAGATGTAATAGACAATGGAAGTAAAGTAATATTACTTACAAGACCACGTAGATTTGGAAAAACTCTAAATATGAGTATGCTAAGATATTATTTTGATGTAAGAGAAGAAAATGCAAAAGAATTATTTAAAGGTTTAAAAATAATGGAACAAGATGAATATTATACATCTAAAATGGGATATTATCCAGTAATATATTTAAGCTTAAAAGACTTAAAAATGATGAACTATGAGTATATGGTAGGTCAAATGAAAACAATAATGATGAATTTATTTGATGAGCATAAATATATACTTAAAGAAGATAAATTCATTACAGGAGAAAGAAATTTATTTAATAGAATTTTAGATGAACAAGCAACAGATTTGGACATAATAAATAGTTTAAATATTTTATCAAAAATGCTGTACAAATATTATGGAAAACCAGTAATATTATTAGTAGATGAATATGATGTACCATTGCAAACAGCATATGTAGAAGGATATTATGATGAAGCTGTAAAGTTCTTAAAAAGTTTTTACAATACTACTTTTAAAGATAATCAGTATTTAGAAAAGACAGTGCTTACAGGAGTGAGTAGAATTGCAAAAGAGAGCCTATTTAGTGGTATGAATAATTTTAAAGTATATACAATAATGGATAATGAATTTGCAGATGACTTTGGAATAACAACAGAGGAAATGAAAAAAGTAATTTCTGATTTTAATGTTGAAGAAGATGAAGAAAAAATAAAAAAATGGTATGACGGATATAAAATAGGAAATGTAGAAGGAATATATAACCCTTGGAGCATATTAAATTATTTAACAGATAAAGAATTAAAGCCATATTGGGTAAATACAAGCTCAAATGATTTAATAAAAATGACATTAAAAAAATCAAATTCAATAAAAGAAAAAATGATAAAGCTATTACAAGACGAACCAGTAGAAGTAACAATAGATTTAGAAACAATAATAGTGGGCATAGAAGAAAAAGAAGAAAATATTTGGGGCTTAATGTTACAAACAGGATATTTAAACGTAGAAGAAGTTGTCGATTTAATAAAAGGTATATATAAAGTCAAATTACCAAATTATGAGATAAAAACATTGTTTGAAGGAACAATAGATGATTGGTTTACTAATAAAGTAGAGGGAAATGATTTAAGAAGTATTTTAGAAGATTTAATAACATTAAAATTAGAAGATTTTGAAAGAAAATTCAAAAAATTAGTAATAGAAATGTTTAGTTTCTTTGATGTAGGAGAAAATACAGCAGAAAACTTCTACCACGCATTTGTACTAGGTATGCTATCAGGACTAAAAGATATATATTATATAAAATCTAATAGAGAATCAGGCTATGGTAGATATGATATAATGCTAGAGCCAAAAGAAAAAGATAAGAATAGTTTTATAATAGAATTTAAAATAACAGAAAATATGGACGAAAAAACATTAAAAAGCACAATAAAAGAAGCAAAAAAACAAATAGAAGAAAAGAGATATGAGCAAGAGCTTAAAGAAAGAGGTTTTACAAATATAACAAAAATGGTATTTGTATGCAATGGAAAAGAAATAGAAATAGCAGTAGTTTAAAATTAGAGAGCTAAAGAATTAGCTCTCTAATACTGATATAGCACATCTTATTCCGTCAACAGAAGCTGACATAATACCACCTGCATAGCCTGCACCTTCGCCACAAGGATATAAATTTGTTATATTGCAAACTAAATTTTCATTTCTAGGTATTTTAACAGGAGAAGAACTTCTAGTCTCAACGCCTGTTAAAATAGCGTCAGGTTCGGCAAAACCTTTTAACTTAGTATCAAAATAAGGAATACTTTTAACTAAAGTATCACTAACAAATGAAGGCAAGATTTCTTGTAAATTAGATAATGTGATACCTGGTAAATAACTAGGTTTTACTTTACCAATAAACTCTGATTTTCTATTATTTAAGAAATCTTCTACTCTTTGGATAGGTGCGTAATAATTTTTACCACCTAAAATAAAAGCCTTTTCTTCTAAATCTTTTTGAAAATAAATTCCAGAAAGAGGAGAATTATTTCCAAAATCAGAAGGTGTAACATTTACTAAAATAGCAGAATTAGCATTTGTGTTATTTCTTAAGTAATTGCTCATACCATTTGTTACAAT
>CALXEY010000031.1 GCA_944387455.1 uncultured Clostridia bacterium | reverse complement strand
TGGGAATATACTTTTACAGGGCTTAAAAAATATGATGATAATGGTGATGAAATACAATACACAGTAACAGAAAAAGAAGTAAATTCAGATGACTTAAAATTCTATACAAATAATGTATCAGGAGACATGAACTCTGGATATACAATAACAAACACATTTACAGTGCCAGGAGATACAACAAATATAATAGCAAACAAAGTATGGAATGATAATCAAGAACAAAGTGTAAGAAGACCAAGTTCTATAACATTAGTTGTTAAAAATGGTGATAAAGAAGTACAAAGTAAAGTTGTAAACAATTCTAACTTAGTAGCTGGAACAACAAACCAATGGTCAGTAGAATTTGAAGGACTTCCAAAATATGATAGTTCAGGAAAAGAAATAACATATACAGTAGAAGAAAGAGAAACAAATGAAGGAGATTTACATTTCTATAAAGCAGAAGAAAATAATGTAATAGTAGAAGATGGACAAGCAACCATAAGAAATAACTTTGTAAAACCAGATGATACTATATCTGTTACAGTAAGAAAAGAGTGGAAAGATGAAGAAAATGTAAATGGAAGAAGACCAAATTCTATAAAACTACAAGTAAAGAACGGAGAAAGTGTTGTTTCTGAACAAGTAGTAACAGAAACAGAAGGATGGTCACATACATTTACAGACTTACCAAGATATGACGCAAATGGTAAAGAAATAGTATATACAGCAAGTGAGGCAGAAGTAAATAGTGGAGACTTAAAATTCTATACAAGTTCTGGAGTAAATGGAGATATGGCAAGTGGATATACAATAGAAAACACATTTACAGTACCAGATGAAAAAATAGAATTAACAGTAAATAAAGTATGGAAGGATAATGATATCCAAGCACAAAGAAGACCAAGTGTTGTAGTAATTAATGTACTTGGAGAAGACGGAAGTGTAGTTGCTACACATGATTTAAATACAGCAACTGAAACAAGTCATACATTTACAGATTTACCAAAATATAATAGTAAAGGTCAAGAAATAAATTATACTGTACAAGAACAAGAGAAAAAAGCAGGAGACTTATATTTCTACACAGGAGTAGTAGGAAATGTGGAAAACACATCTGAAAACAGCAAAAAAGTGACAATTACAAACACATTTAAAAAACCAGAAGAAAAAACAGATGTACTTGTTACAAAAGTATGGGATGATAATAATAATGAAGCTGGAAAAAGACCAGAAAGCATCAAATTATTACTAAAAAACGGTTCTGAAACTGTAGGAGAACAAGAGGTAAATTCATCAAATGCAGTAAGTGGAAATGCAAATAGTTGGGAATATACATTTACAGGGGTAGAAAAATATAATGAAAATGGACAAGAAATTAAATATACAGTAGACGAACAAGAAGTAAATTCTGGAGACTTACAATTCTATAACAAGAATTTAAGTGGATTAACAGTTACAAATACATTTACACAAGATACAACAAAAGTAAATGTACCAGTAACAAAAGTATGGGTAGATAATGAAGAACAATCCTCTAGAAGACCAGAAAGTGTAATGATAGTATTAAAAGCAAATGGAGCAGAAAAAGAAAGATATGAATTAAGTGGAAGTGGAGATACGTGGAAGTACACATTTGAAGGTTTACCAAAATATGATGAACATAACAATATAATAAACTACACAGTAGAAGAGCTAGAGGTAAATAAAGGAGACTTAAAATTCTATAATAGTACAGTAGATGGAACAACAATAACAAACACATTTAGAAGACCAAGTGATGTAATAAGTATAGAAGTAACAAAGAATTGGGAAGACCAAGAAAATGTATATGGAAAAAGACCAGTATCAGTAAGAGTAAATGTAAAAAATGGAGAAGAAGTAGTACAAACAGAAATAGTAACAAAAGATAATTTGTGGAAACATACATTTACAAACTTACCAAAATATGATGAAAATGGTAGAGAAATTGTTTATACATTATCAGAAGAAGAAGTAATGGCAAATGACTTATTCTACTATACAGGAGAAGTAGGAAATATAACTAATGTATCAGGAAATGAATTTGAAGCAACGATTACAAACAATATGACAAAAATACCAGGAAAAGTAATTGTAAAATATGTAGATAAAGCAACAGGAGAAGAAATCTCAGAAGAAAAGACTAAAGAAGGAATAGTAGGAGAAACATTTGATGTAACAGAAGATGTAAAAGAAATACCTGGATATACATTAATAGAAGCACCAGAAGAAAAAACAGGAACATATACAGTAAAAACACAAGAAAAAATCTACTATTATGCAAAAAATACAAGTGTATTAGTAAAATACCTAGAAAAAGATAACACACCAGAAGATGATAGTGATAATAAAGTATTATCAGAAGAAATATTGTTAGGTGGATATGAAGGAGAAAGCTATTCAACAAACAGTAAAGTAATAGATGGATATACATTAGTAGAAACAAAAGGAAACTTAAATGGAACAATGACAGCTGAGCAACAAGTAGTAGTGTATTATTATTCAAAAGATACAAAAGTAATAGTTAAATACTTAAGAAAAGACGACACACCAAATATTACAACTGACAATGAAGTATTATCACCACAAGAAGAAATTTTAGGCTATGTAGGAGAAAACTATACAACAACAGAAAAATTAATACCTGGTTACACATTAGTAGAAAAAACTACAAATTACCAAGGACAAATGACAGAAGAGGTAATAGAAGTAATTTACTATTATGCAAAAAATACAAATGTTGTAGTTAAATATCTAGAAAAAGATACAAATGTAGAACTAGAAGATGAAGTCCTTATAGAAGGATATGAAGGAAAAGATTATGAAACAGAACAAAAAGAAATTGAAAATTACACATTTGTAGAAGACACAGGAAATACTTCTGGAAAAATGGAAGAAGAGCAAATAGAAGTAATCTACTATTATGCACAAAACACAAAAGCAAAAGTTGAACATATAGATAGAGAAACAGGAGAAATTCTAAAAGAAGAAACAAAAGACGGAAAAGTAGGAGACTTATTTGAAACACATCCAGAAGACTTTGATGGATATATATTAGTAGAAAGTCCTGAAGAACCAAACATTATAATGGATAAAACAGGAAATCAAGTAGTAAGATACTATTATGCACATATATCAGCTGGAGTAATAGAGAAACATATAGATATTATTACTGGAGAATTATTAGATAGTTCTGAGCATAAAGGAAATGAAGGAGACGAGTATAATATCCCATCAAAAGAATTTCCAGGATATGATTTAGTAGAACAAGACGACGAAGGAAACAATATGCTTCCTGAAAACGCTTCTGGAACAATGAAACGTGATGAAGTAATAGAAGTTAAATATTATTACATCAAAAAAGCTAGTGTTGTAGTAAAATATGTAGATGAAAAGACAGGAGAAGAGATAGCAGAAAGAGTAGTAATAGAAGGACATGAAAATGATCCATATGATACAGAAGCAAAAGATATAGATGGCTATGAATTAAGTAAAACACCTGAAAATAAATCTGGAACAATGACAATAACTAAAAACGAAGACGGCACATATGATACTGAAATAGAAGTAATCTACTATTATAAAAAACAAGCAGGAGGAGTAATAGAAAATCATATAGATATAGACACAGGAAAAGAATTGGCTACAGAAGAACATAAAGGATATGTGGGAGATCCATATGATATACCAGAAAGACAATTTGAAGGTTATGACCTAGTAACAGATAAGTTACCAGATAATAGTAAAGGAACAATGACAGAAGAAGAAATAGTGGTAAATTACTATTATAAGAAAAAGGCAAAAGTTATTGTAGAATATATAGACAAATTAACAGGTGAAAAAATAATAGAAGATGTATCAATAAATGGACATATTGGAGATGAATATTCATCAGAAGAAAAAGTATTTGATGGATATGATTTAGTAGAAAAACCTGTCAATGGAAAAGGAGAAATGACAGAAGATGAAATTGTTGTAAAATACTATTATCAAAGAAAAGCAGAAGTAGAAGTTAAATACTTAGAAAAAGGAACAGATTATGAAGTATCAGAAGGAAGCTTAATAAATGGCTATGTAGGAGACGACTACGAAACAGAGCAAAAAGATATACCATATTATAAATTTGTAGAAAAGACAGAAAACTGGAAAGGAACAATGACAAAAGAAAAAATAACAGTAATATACTACTATGAAAAAGAAATATTCAATCTAGGAGTAGATAAATGGGTAGAAAGTGTAAATATAAATGGTATAAGTAGCCCAGCACAAAGTATAAACAATAGTGATGAAATATATAAAGTAGATATACATAGAAGTAAGGCAGATACAGCAGAAATAAAAGTTACATACAAAATAAGAATAACAAATAAGGGCGAAATAGAAGGAACAGTAGGAAAAATAACAGATATAATACCATCAGGATATACTTTCAATCAAGAAGATAATGACATCTATTGGGAAAACAATAATGGAGTATTATCAACAGATGATTTAAATAATGAAACAATAAAACCAGGAGAATATAAAGAAATAGAAGTAGTATTAAGAGCAA
Source organism: uncultured Clostridia bacterium (assembly GCA_944387455.1). Lineage (GTDB taxonomy): Bacteria > Bacillota > Clostridia > TANB77 > CAG-508 > CAG-269. Next base: position 11,082 of record CALXEY010000031.1, on the reverse strand, counting down.
GTGGAAGTTCAGAAAAATATGGACAAAAAGATAATATGGTAATATTAACAGAATTAAATAACCCAGCAGGATATGAAGACATAGACAAAGAAGATAATAGTGATACATCAAGTATGATAATAACAATAGCAACAGGATTAGACAGAAACGATAGAATAGTAATAATAGGAATAGTACAAATAGTATTAGCAATAACAATAGGATTATTACTAAGCTACAAGAAAAAAGAATAAAAAATGAGAAAAATGGGGACGGGCAATTTTTGTCTCAAATGTAAAATAACGGAAAAGTGAGACAAAAAAGCCCTGTCCCCAAAATTCTCAAAAAATTATAATTTCTATTGATATTTAATTTTTTTTGGTATAAAATATCTATATATTTAAACGAAAGGAAAAATTTTATGAAAAATTATTATGATTTATTAGAAGTTACACCAAAAGCTTCAACAGAAGTTATAGAAAAAGCATATAAAGTTTTAGTAAAAAAATACCATCCTGATTTATATCAAGGAGAAGAAAGAATATATGCAGAAGAAAAAGTAAAAGAATTAAATGAAGCATATAAAGTTTTATCTAGTAGTTTTTTAAGAGAACAATATGATTTAGAACTAGAAAAACAAAATAGTTTTAATAATGTAAATGATTTTAATAATAGAAATATTGAAAGAAATACTAAAAGAAATTATCAAGAAAGTAATAATTATAGGGATGTAGATGTAGATAAACAAGAATCTAAACAAAAGCCACACAAAGTAGGAACCTTTATGTCTATAGTTGATTTGACAAAAGAAATATTTAAAAAGAGAAAAACAAGTGGGAAACCAATGAAATTACAAAAAGAGGATAAATTAGCAGCTATAATTACTCTTGTAATAGTGGTTATTTTAGGTATAATTTTATGGTTTATCCCTGCAACAAATGGTTTTATTAGAAGTTTAATACCATTTTAAAAATAAAAATTAAAAGCCCTAATTATTTAGAGCTTTTTTTAGATTATTGTTTTTCTGTAATTAATTTTTCAAGTATTTGAACAGCATTACTTGCAGCACCTTTTCTAATATTATCAGCAACAACCCATAAATTAACACCAGATTTAACACTATCATCTTTCCTAATTCTACCAACAAAAACTTCATCATGTCCTGTTGCTAAAATAGGCATAGGATATTTGTTGTTACTTGGGTCATCAACAACAATAATATTTGGAAAATCTTTTAAAGTTTTAATTAAATCACTTAAGTCAAAGTCATTTTCAAATTCAACATTTATTGACTCAGAATGAGAATTTGAAACAGGAACTCTAACTGTAGTTGCTGTTATTTTTAAATCAGGTCTGTGTAAAATTTTCCTAGTTTCATTTATCATTTTCATTTCCTCTTTAGTATAGCCATTATCTAAAAATGAATCTATGTGAGGAATACAATTATCAAAAATAGGATATGGAAATTTTTTTAAAGGTTTAGTTCCATTCTCATTTTTTAAATCATCTAAAGCATCTTTTCCAGCACCAGAAACAGCTTGATAAGTAGAATATACAATTCTTTTTATTTTGTATTTATCATCTAAAGCTTTTAACGGAAGCATTGCTTGAATAGTAGAGCAATTTGGGTTTGCAATAATTCCTTTGTTATTATAAACATCTTCAAAATTAACTTCTGGAACTACTAAAGGTACGTCTTTATCCATACGAAAATAACTGCTATTATCAATTACTATGCAACCTTTACTAGCAGCAATTGGAGCATATTTTTTAGAGACTTCTCCACCTGCTGAAAATAAAGCATAATCAAAACCAGAATCAAAAGAATTTTCAGTTAATTCTTGAACTTCATATTCCTTTCCTAAAAGAGAAAGTTTAGTACCTGCAGTTTTCTTGCTTGCAAATAAAGCATAACTTTCAATTGGTAAATTTTTTTCTTCTAAAACTTTTATAAAAGTTCTACCAACAAGACCTGTTGCACCAACAATTGCAACTCTTAATTTTTCCATAAAGATACCCCCTTAAGGTAATTTAAAATAAAAATATTTTAATTAAAATATTTCTTTATATATTCTACTACAAAACAAAGGAAAAATAAACCAAATCTTAAAAATTTAAAGAAAAATTAAAGAAAAATGAAACTTGATTTTTTTGCTATTTTGTAATATAATATTTTGCCAGGTGGAGGGGAAAAAGATGCTTGTAAGCTATGAAATATTAGAAGATTTATATAAAGATGCAGGAGAAGGCAGAAAAAATAGAGCAATTAATTATCAAAAGCAAGGAAGAGTTAAAATAAAAAATATAGAATATGAAAATGAATTAAACTTTTCTTTAAGTGCAAATGTAATAGGAAATGAAGTATATAAAACATATATATCAATAAAAGAGGGGCTAGTAGAAGATATAACTTGCACGTGTGAAGATTATTATAATCATTACGGAGTATGTAAACACACATTAGCAACTGTTCTAGAATTTGTAAATAATCCACAATATAGTGGTGAAATTGTGGAAAACACAAAAGAAAATAAAGAAAAAAATGAAAATGATTCATTATTATTAAATATAAAAACAGGAAACGAAAAATTTAACAGTTTCAAGCAAATTGTAAATAGCTTTTACCAAGAAGAGGTAGAAGGAATATCAGATGAAGAAGATGAAATAAAACAAAAAGGAACTATAAAAATAGAACCTGTTATTTATTATGAAAAATTCTCAGGAGATATAAAAGTAGAATTTAAAATAGGAAATAAAAAAATGTATAAAATAAAAAACTTAGCAGAATTTTATACAAGAATGTTAAATAAAGAAAATTATAAATATGGGCAAAAATTAGAATTTATCCATACAAGAGAAGTATTTACTGAAGAAAGTAAACCATTATTAGATTTTATATTAAAATATGCAGAAATAATAAAATTTGCAAACTCAAACTCAAATAGTAATTTCAGATATTATGGAAAAGCATTAAATGAAACAAATATATTATTAAGCAATACAGGGATAGATGATTTATTCCAAGTTCTAAAAGGAAAAGAAGTAGAATTTAATAAAGATTACACAAATCAAAAAATAGAATTTACAGAAGAAGAACCAAAATTAGACTTTATATTAAAAAAGAATAGTTCAGGAAATTTTGTGATATATCCAGAAAAAGAAATATATGAAATGACAATATTAAAAGGAAAAACATATAAATATATTTTAGTAGACAAAAAGATATATAGATGTTCAAAAGAATTTGAAAGAACAAGCTTAAAATTATTAGAACTATTTAGGAAAAACTATGTAACAGAAATAGAATTTGGAGAAAAAGAATTGACAGAATTCTTTTCAGTAGTAGCACCTAAAGTGAAAAATGCAATCAAAATGGAAGGAATATCAGAAGAAGAAATAAAAAAACACAAACCACAAGAATTAATAGTAAAAACATATTTTGATTTTGATAAAAACGATTATTTAGTAGTAGATGTTAAATTTTGCTATGGAGAAAAAGAATTTAACCCATTAAATGAAAAAGAAAAAGTAGATGTACCAAGAAACATAATAAAAGAAACAAAAGCATTAAACATATTTAGAAAAACAGGTTTTATGTTTGATGTAAAAAATTTAAGATTTATATTACCAGATAATGATAAAATATATGAATTTTTAACAGAAGACATAAACTTTTATATGCAAAAATTCGAAGTAATGGTAACAGAAAACTTCAAGAAAAAACAAATAAGAAACACAAAAATGACTGGAATAGGAGTAAGAGTAGAAAACGATTTATTATCAATAGACTTAAGCAAAATAGATATAGACCCAAGCGAATTAGAAGACATAATGGAAAAATACTCTTTAAAAAAGAAATATTATAGACTAAAAGACGGAAGTTTTATAAACTTAGAAGATAATAAAGAAATAGAATTTTTAGATAAACTATCTAGTGGTATGGGCGTAAACTATAAAGAAATAGAAAACGGAGAATTACGCCTTCCAGTAAATAGAACATTATATCTAAACCAATTATTAAAAGCATTAAAAGGAACAGAAATAATAAAAAACCAAGAATATAGAGAAATAGTAAATGGCTTAAATAAAGAACAATTAGAAGAAGAAATAAAAGTACCAGAAAACTTGAATAATGTTCTTAGATATTATCAAAAAACAGGATATAGGTGGCTAAAAACATTAGATAAATATAAATTTGGTGGAATATTAGCAGACGATATGGGGCTTCGGAAAAACAATACAAATGTTATCAGTAATAGTATATTATGCTGGAAAAGAAGGAAAAAAAGCAAGTATAGTGGTATCACCAAGTTCACTTACATTAAACTGGCAAAACGAAGCAAGAAAATTCACAAATGAACTAAAAACAGTTGTAATTAGAGGAACATTGCAAGAAAGAAAAAGATTAATAGAGGAAATAGAAAATTATGACTTAGTAATAACATCATATGATTTATTAAAAAGAGATATAGAATTATATAAAGAAAAAAATTATACATTTAAATATATAATTGCAGATGAAGCACAATATTTAAAAAATAGTAATACAAAAAATGCAAAAGCAATAAAAGAAATAAAAGCAGAAACAAGATATGCATTAACAGGAACACCAATAGAAAACTCATTAGCAGAATTATGGTCAATATTTGACTTTATAATGCCAGGATATTTGTTTACATATAGAAAATTCAAAAACATATATGAAACACCAATAGTAAAAGAAGAAGACGAACAAGCAATGGCAAAACTAAAAATGTTAATAGAACCATTTGTATTAAGAAGAAACAAAAAAGAAGTATTAACAGAATTACCAGAAAAAACAGTAACAGTATTAAGTAATGAAATGAACGAAGAGCAACAAAATCTGTATTTAACATATCTAGCGAGGGCAAAACAAGAAATAGCAGAAAAAGTAGAAATAGACGGATTTGAAAACTCACAAATGCAAATTTTAGCAGCACTAACAAGACTAAGACAAATATGTTGTCACCCAAGCTTATTTGTAGAAGGGTATAACGCAGGAAGTAGTAAACTAGAACAATGTATAGAAATAATAGAAGAAGCAATAAATGGTGGTCATAAAATATTATTATTTTCAGGATATACATCAATGTTTGAAATAATAGAAAAAGAATTAAAAAAACGTAATATAAAATATTTCAAACTAACAGGAGCAACAAAAATAGATGAAAGAATGAAAATGGTAGATGAGTTTAATGAAAATTCTAATATAAAATTATTTCTAATATCATTAAAAGCAGGAGGAACAGGTCTAAATCTAACAGGAGCAGATATGGTAATACATTACGACCCTTGGTGGAATATATCCACAGAGAATCAAGCAACAGATAGAGCATATAGAATAGGACAAAAAAATAATGTACAAGTATATAAACTAATAACAAAAAATTCAATAGAAGAAAAAATATATGAATTACAAGAAAAGAAAGCAAAATTAGCAGACAGTATGTTAGACACAAAAACTAAATTTATAAACAGATTCTCAAGAGAAGAAATAATGAAATTATTTGAATAGGGACGTTTCATTTGCGACTTTTTAGTCGCATTCGGGACACATCTATATAAATAATATGTCCCAAATGCGACCTTTTGGTCGCAAAAGAAACGTCCCCGATAGGAGCAAATATGAAAGATTATATTACAGTTATTGGTGGTGGTTTAGCAGGCTCAGAAGCGGCTTACCAAATTGCCAAAAGAAATATTAAAGTGAAATTATATGAGATGAAACCTATAAAGTTTTCACCTGCACATAGTAATAAAGATTTAGCGGAAATTGTTTGTAGCAATTCTTTTAAATCTAATTTACTTACAAATGCTTGCGGTTTATTAAAAGAAGAATTGAGAAGATTAGATTCTTTACTAATAAAAATAGCAGATGAAACAAGTGTTGCAGCAGGGCAGGCTTTAGCTGTTGATAGAGAAGAGTTTTCTAAAAAAGTAACAGAAGAAATTGAAAACAATTCTTTAGTAGAGGTAATTAATAAAGAAGTAACAGATATTGAAGAGTTAGCAAAAGATGGAATTGTAATTATTGCAACAGGACCTTTAACTTCAGATACCTTGGCTAAAGATATTTCTAAAGTTACGGGTGAAGATAAATTGTATTTTTATGATGCTGCAGCACCTATTATTAGTAAAGATAGCATTAATTTTAATATTGCCTTTTATGGTGATAGGTATAGCCAAGAAAAGAAAAAAGATGAAACAGTAGAAGAGTGGAAAGAAAGATTAAAGAAACAAGAAGGTAAAGAACAATCTTATATAAACCTCCCTATGAATAAAGATGAATATGAAAATTTTTGGAAAGAGCTTGTAAATGCAGAAGTTGTAACTTTACACGATTTTGAAAAAAGAGAGATTTTTGAAGGTTGTATGCCGATAGAAATTATGGCAAAAAGAGGAATAGATACTTTAAGATATGGACCTTTAAAGCCAGTTGGGTTTGATGACCCAAGAACTGCTAAAAGACCATATGCTATTGTACAATTAAGACAAGATGATAGCAAAGCTAGTATTTATAACATAGTTGGTTTTCAAACTAATTTAAAATATGGAGAACAAAAAAGAGTTTTTAGTTTAATTCCTGGACTAGAAAATGCAGAATTTATAAAATATGGTGTTATGCATAGAAATACTTATATTAATTCTAGCAATTTGCTTGACCAAACTTATTGCTTGAATAGTAATAAAAATATCTATTTCGCAGGGCAAATAACAGGTGTCGAAGGCTATGTTGAGTCTATTTCTTCTGGTTTAGTTGCAGCATTAAATGCAATAGAAAAGTTTAAACAAAGTAAAAATCAAATAATGTTTCCAGAAACAACAGTAATAGGAGCTTTAGCAAAATATATATCTACTCCAAATAAGAAGTTCCAACCAATGAATGCAAATTTTGGAATCTTGCCAGAACTAGAAGGAAAGAAGATAAAAGATAAAAAGTTAAGATATCAAGAATTTGCAAATAGAAGTTTAAATGATTTAGAAAAAGGCTTTAGTAAAAACTAAAGTCTTTTGTTACAATTGTTACCAAAATATTACAATTTTATTAAATTTTGGAGAAATTTACATAAAGTTATTGCGCTCGCAGTAAAATTTTGCTATAATAAATAATAGATGAGTATACGTTTGATGAAGGAGGTTAAATTATGGAAGAATTAACCAATTTAGAATTAACAAGAGAAGATTTAGAAGAAATGACTACAGAAGAGTTAGTAGATTTAAAGGTTGAATTAGAAGAATTATTAATGCAGTGTGAAGAGCTATTAGAAGATAGTGGAGAATAAAAGGAGGAATTTTAAATGGAATTAAATGAACAATTAGACCAAAATTACAATAAAGATAAAGAAGCATATCAAAAAACTCAAAGATTATCACAAAACGTAAAAGATTTAGAACAACAATTAAAAATGTTAAAAAGAGAGTGGGAAGATGCCAGAATAAAACAAATAAGAGCAAAAGAAGATGGAGATGCATCATTAGAAAAAGAAGCTCAAGCAGAAGTTGAAGCTAAGGTTAATGAAGCAAAGAAAGTTCAAACAAAATTAGATACAATAAAGGAAGTAATAGAAAGAAATAAATCTAAAGTAGATGGATATATTGAAGAATTAAAGAAAGAACCAGGATTTGAAGAACACGTAAATTCTATTTTAGAAAAAAGATATAATAGACAACTTGCAAAGGCTTTAAAAGAAGAACAACAAGTAAATACCATATTAGATTTATGCCAAAAACATCCAACTTTAGCCAACAATTTAAGAGGAATGGTTAGAGCACAAGAAGAATTAGACAAGTTAAATAAAGAAATAGAACCTTTAGACCCAGAAAAAGATAAAGATAAATTAGATGAGATACAAAGTAAAATTGATGAATTAGTAGGCAAGAAGAATTCAAATATGGATATGTTTATGTCATATTGTGTAAAGAAAGATGTTGACATAGATAGAGAATTTTTAGATAGATTAATTTCTGAAAAAGGTTTTGCACACGATAAACAGGGAAATATAAATGTAGAAAAAACTTTAAAGAATATGGCAAAAGGATACAAGAAAAGAGTTTTAGCATATCAAGTAGCAATAGGAAGAATACCAAATGCAAGAATGAGTGCAAGAAATGAAGAAACATTAGGCGATCCAGAGGTAGCTGAAACTCAACCAACAACTAAATTAGAAAGACTTACTAGCAATCCTATGAAGGAAAATGCTCCAACAGCTCAACCTCCAGTTCAAAAATTCAAATGGTATGAATTTAGAAAAAGATTTAATGCTTGGAGAGAAAGAAGAAAAGCTGAAAAAGAATTAAAAACTGAACCAGATTTAGATACAACTATTCCTGCAGAAAGTAGTACATCAGAGAAATTTAGAAATTCATATAAATATGATGTTGTAAAAGATTATGTTGATAAAAGAGAAGAAGAAATTTATAAAGAATCACTAAAAGATGTAAAACAAGCTTTAAAAGATGATTCAGAACAAGAAAGATAAAAAGAATAAAAAATTAGAAAAAACTTGGAAGAAATTCCAAGTTTTTCTTGACTTATTGGTAACTACGTGATAAAATAGAATTCGTTATAGTAAAATGTATGTAATATGCATTTCCGTAACGAAGAATAAATTTGTAAAATAAAAAAATAGGAGGTGAAATTTAAGTGCCAACAATTAATCAATTAGTAAGAAAAGGAAGACAAACAAAAACAACTAAAGCAAAAGCTCCAGCATTACGTCACGGATATAACTCAAAAAATAAGAGACTAACAAATGCTAGATCTCCACAAAAAAGAGGAGTTTGTACAGTTGTAAAAACAGTAACACCAAAGAAACCTAATTCAGCATTAAGAAAAGTTGCCAGAGTTAGACTTTCTAACGGTTATGAAGTTATTTCTTATATCCCAGGTATAGGACATAACTTACAAGAACACAGTGTTGTATTAATCAGAGGTGGTAGGGTAAAAGACCTTCCAGGTGTTAGATACCATATCATCAGAGGAACATTAGATACAGCAGGTGTTAAAGACAGAATGCAAGCACGTTCAAAATACGGTGCTAAAAAACCTAAAAAATAGACTTTGGGTTTAGCAGGTTGAATTAGTGCATATAATACTTACTAAACTTAAGGTACTTAAATTTAGAATAGATTATATAGCACTATACGGAAAAGTATTAGCTTTTCAGAGTACCTAAATGCTTTCTTTAAAGCATTAATATAATAAATTAAGGAGGGAAGAATAGTGCCAAGAAAAGGATATATAGCAAAAAGAGAAGTATTACCAGATCCAATATATAATAGCAAAGTTGTTACAAAATTAGTAAACAACATAATGCTAGATGGTAAAAAATCAGTTGCTCAAAAAATAGTATATGATGCATTTGACATTATTAAAGAAAAAGAGGGAAAAGATCCTCTAGAAGTTTTTGAAGCAGCTTTAGAAAATGTTATGCCAGTTCTTGAAGTTAAAGCAAGAAGAGTAGGTGGAGCTACATATCAAGTTCCATTAGAAATCAGAGCAGAAAGAAGACAAACTTTAGGTTTAAGATGGCTTGTAACATATGCAAGAAATAGACACGAAAAAACAATGGCTGCTAAATTAGCAGGAGAAATAATGGATGCAGTAGCTGGAAACGGTGGAGCATTCAAGAAGAAAGAAGATACACATAGAATGGCAGAAGCTAATAAAGCATTTGCACATTATAAATGGTAAAAGAAAGGGGGAAATATAAAAATGGCAGGAAGAGAATACCCACTAGAAAGAACAAGAAATATAGGAATAATGGCACACATTGATGCTGGAAAAACAACAACAACTGAAAGAATCTTATTTTATACAGGTAAAACTCATAAAATAGGAGAAGTTCACGAAGGTGAAGCAACAATGGACTGGATGGAACAAGAACAAGAAAGAGGTATTACAATAACATCTGCTGCTACAACTTGTTTCTGGAAAAATAATAGAATAAATATTATAGATACACCAGGGCACGTTGATTTTACAGTAGAAGTTCAAAGGTCTTTAAGAGTTCTTGACGGAGCTGTTACAGTTTTAGCTGCCAAAGGTGGTGTTCAACCACAAACAGAAACAGTTTGGAGACAAGCTGATAAATATCAAGTACCAAGAATGGTATATGTAAATAAAATGGATATCACAGGAGCAAACTTTATGCTTTGTGTAGACCAATTAAAAAACAGATTACACGCAAATGCTGTTCCAGTACAATTACCAATAGGAGCAGAAGACCAATTCAAAGGTATAGTAGACTTAATCAAAATGAGAGCATTTATTCATAAAGATGATTTAGGAAAAGAAATAGAAGAATGCGATATACCTGAAGATATGGTAGATATGGCAAATGAATACAGAGAAAAAATGATAGAGTCAGCAGCAGAACAAGACGAAGAATTAATGATGAAATACTTAGATGAAGGAGAACTAACAGAAGAAGAAATTAAAAAAGGTCTTCGTATGGGAACAATTGCAAACACAATAGTTCCAGTAACTTGCGGTTCTTCTTACAAAAACAAAGGTGTTCAAGAATTATTAAATGCAATTATAGATTATATGCCATCACCATTAGATATACCACATATCAAAGGTGTTGATTTAAATGGTAATGAGGTAGAAAGAAAAACATCTGATACAGAACCATTTGCAGCATTAGCATTTAAAATTGCTACAGACCCATTTGTTGGAAAATTATGTTTCTTTAGAGTATATTCAGGAACACTAGAATCAGGTTCAACTGTATTAAACTCTAATAAAGACAAAAAAGAAAGAATAGGAAGAATTCTTCAAATGCACTCAAACCATAGACAAGATATAGATAAAGTATATTCTGGAGATATTGCAGCGGCAGTAGGTATGAAAGATGTTACAACTGGAGATACTTTATGTGATCCAGAACACCCAGTAATACTAGAATCTATGGAATTCCCAGACCCAGTTATTGATATAGCTATTGAACCTAAAGATAAAGTAGCACAAGAAAAAATGGCAATAGCTTTAGGAAAACTAGCTGAAGAAGACCCAACATTTAAAGTTCATACAAATCAAGAAACTGGACAAACAATTATAGCAGGTATGGGTGAATTACA
>CALXEY010000030.1 GCA_944387455.1 uncultured Clostridia bacterium | reverse complement strand
TAAATTGTATACAAGTATTAAATCAAGCTGGAATTGAAGCATATGCAGATATTGTATTAAATCATAAAATGGGAGCAGATATGCTTCAGACAATACCAGCAAATAAAGTAGAATGGGGAAATCATAATATAGAAGAACCAAAAGAAGAAACAGTAAGAGTGGCAACAAAATTTACATTTCCAGGAAGAAAACATAAATATTCAGACTTTGAGTGGAATTGGACACATTTTGATGGAATAGACTATGATGAAAAATCAAAAGAACATGCAATATTTAAATTCAAAGATAAAGACTGGAGTGTAGCAGTAGATGAAGAATTTGGAAACTATGATTATTTAATGGGAGCAGATTTAGACTTTAAAAACCCAGAAGTAGTAGAAGAATGTACTAAATGGGGAAAATGGTATGTAGAAGAAACAGGAATAGATGGTTTTAGATTAGATGCGGTAAAACATATAAATGCCTTATTTTATAGAGACTGGATACGTACTTTAAGAAAAGAAACAGGAGACGGGTTGTTTACAGTAGGAGAATATTGGAGTCGGAGATGTATCAAAATTACATAGATATATAACAGAAACAGAAGGAGAAATATCATTATTTGATGTACCATTACATTATAATTTCTATAATGCATCAAAAGATCCTAATTATGATTTGAGTAAAATATTAGAACATACATTATTAAAAGAAAACTCAAGTAAAGCAGTAACATTTGTAGATAACCATGATACACAACCTCGGACAAAGTTTAGAGAGTTTTGTAGAATCATGGTTTAAACAAGCAGCATATAGCATAATATTACTTAGGCAAGAAGGATACCCTTGTGTATTTTATGGAGATTTTTATGGAATACCACATAATAATATAGAACCAATGAAAGACTTAAAAACATTAATAGAATTAAGAAAAGAAAAAGCATATGGAGGACAGCATGACTATTTTGATAACAAAAATATAATAGGTTTTACAAGAGAAGGAGACTTTGAACATTTACAATCAGGACTAGCAGTAGTAATATCAAATGCAGGAGACGGAGAAAAGAAAATGTATATTGGAAAACAATATGCAGGGGAAAAATACATAGATAGTTTAGGAAATTGTACAGAAGAAGTAATAATAGATAATGAAGGATATGGAATATTTAAAGTAAAAGGAAAATCAACCTCAGTGTGGGTTGAGGGATAGGGACGTTTCCTTTGCACACATTTATGTCGCAAAAGGGACACATCTATTTAAAGGTCTGTCCCCAATGCGACTAAAAAGTCGCAAAAGAAACGTCCCCGAAAGGAGAAATTATGTCAAAATTTGTGCATTTACATATACATAGTGAATTTAGTTTATTAGATGGAGCAAATAGAATAAAAGATTTACCAGTTAGAGCAAAAGAACTTGGGATGGATGCTATGGCAATTACAGACCATGGTGTTATGTATGGTGCGATTGATTTTTATAAGGCTTGTAAAAAAGAAGGTGTAAAGCCTATTATTGGTTGTGAGGTTTATGTTGCACCAAGAAGCCGTTTTGATAAAGAACCTAATATTGATAATAAATATAATCATCTAATTTTGCTTGCAAAAAATAACCAAGGTTATAAAAATTTAAGTAAATTAGTTTCTTTAGGTTTTACAGAAGGATATTATTATAAACCACGTATAGATTTAGAAATATTAGAAAAATATAGTGAAGGACTTATTTGCTTAAGTGCTTGTTTAGCAGGTTCAGTAAATCAAGCACTTTTAAATGGTAATAATGAAAAAGCAGAAGAAATTGCCTTATGGCATAAAAAAGTTTTTGGAGAGGACTATTATATAGAAATTCAAAACAATGGAATTAAAGAACAAGTATTAGCAAATCAAAAATTAGTTGCACTTGCGAGAAAATTAGATATACCACTTGTTGCAACAAATGATGCTCACTATCTAAAAAAAGAAGATGCATATAATCACGAAGTTTTACTTTGTATACAGACAGGTAAAAGAATGAGTGATGTTGACAGAATGAGATTTGATACAGATGAGTTATATGTAAAATCTCCAGAAGAGATGATAGAATATTTTAAAGCATTTCCAGATGCAATTGAAAATACTGTTAAAATTGCTGATAAATGTAATGTTGAATTTGAGTTTGGACATACAATACTTCCAAATTATGATGTACCACCTGAATTTCCGACACATTTTGATTTCTTTAAAAAATTATGTGATGACGGAATTAAGAAAAGATATGGTGAAAATCCAAGCAAAGAAATATTAGATAGGGCAGAATATGAAATAAGTGTAATTAAGAAAATGGGATATGTTGATTATTTCTTAATTGTATGGGACTTTATCCATTTTGCAAAAACTAATGGAATATCAGTAGGTCCAGGGCGTGGTTCTGGTGCTGGTTCTATTATTGCATATGCTATTGAAATTACAGATATTGACCCTATGAAATATGATTTGCTTTTTGAAAGATTTTTAAACCCGGAAAGAATTAGTATGCCTGATTTTGACGTAGATTTTAGTGATACACATAGACAAGAAGTAATTGATTATGTATCAGAAAAATATGGTAAAGACCACGTATCACAAATTATAACGTTTGGAACTATGGCTGCTAAAATGGTTATTAGAGATGTTGCAAGAGTATTAGATGTACCATATTCTGAAGCAGATACTCTAGCTAAAATGATACCTAATGAATTACATATTACAATTAAAAAAGCACTAGAACAAAATAAAGAGTTACGCGATAGATATGCAGCAGACGAAACAGTAAAAAAAGTTTTAGATGTAGCAATGGGGCTAGAAGGTATGCCAAGGCAGGCATCTACTCACGCTTGCCGGAGTTGTTATTACAAAAGACCCAGTAGATACCTATGTTCCACTATATGTTCGTGACGGGCAAATTTCTACACAATATATAATGACAACATTAGAAGAATTAGGACTTTTAAAAATGGACTTTTTAGGTTTAAGAACTTTAACTGTTATACAAGACACAATGGAAATGGTAAAACAAGATAGAGGAATAGATGTAGAATTTGATAAAGAAATGTCAGACCCAAAAGTATATAAATTATGGCAAGAGGGGAAAACTTGTGGAATATTCCAGTTTGAGTCTCAGGGTATGACAAACTTTATGAAAGAATTAAAACCAGACTGTTTGGAAGATTTAATAGCAGGAGTTTCACTATATAGACCAGGGCCTATGGACCAAATACCAAGGTATATAAAAGGTAAAAAACACCCAGGTCATAACGAATATACACACCCAAGGCTAGAACCAATTTTAAATGTTACTTATGGTTGTATGGTTTATCAAGAACAAGTTATGCAAATAGTAAGAGATTTAGCAGGATATTCTTTAGGTAGAGCTGATTTAGTTAGACGTGCTATGGGTAAGAAAAAACTTGATGTTATGGCAAAAGAAAGAGAAATTTTTATTAATGGACAAGTAGACGAAAATGGAAATATAGTAGTTCCAGGTTGTGTAAGAAATGGAATAGATGCCGAATCAGCAAATAAAATATTTGATGAAATGGCTGAGTTTGCAAAATATGCATTTAACAAAAGCCACGCTGCTTGCTATGCAGTTGTAGCTTATAGAACAGCTTATTTAAAAGCATATTACCCTGCAGAATTTATGGCAGCTACATTAAATAGTTATTTAGGAAATTTAGATAAAATACCACAATATATAGATGAGTGTAAAACTTTAGGAATTGAAATATTAAAACCTGAAATTAATAAGAGTTTTGAAAAGTTTACAGTTGAAAATGGTAAAATACGTTTTGGACTTGGAAGTATTAAAAATGTTGGAACAAAACCAGTAGGAAATATAGTAGAAGAAAGAAAAGAAAATGGAGCATTTAAAAGTTTTACAGATTTTTGTGAAAGAATTGCAGATAAGGAAGTTAATAAAAAATGTATAGAAAGTCTAATAAAATCAGGAGCATTTGATGAATTTGAACAAACAAGAAGTACTCTTTTAGCTTCTTTTGAAGGAATAATTGATATAATACAAAGTGAAAAGAAAAAAGGCTTATCAGGTCAAGTTAGTATGTTTGATTTAGGAACAGAGGAAGAAAAAGAAGAGTTAAACGAGAAAAAATATACTTTTGAGGGACATAAAGAACTTCCTGAAAAAGAATTACTATCATTAGAAAAAGAAATGCTAGGAATTTATATTTCAGGACATCCTCTAGAAAAGTTAAGAGAACAAATAGAAAAACAAACTAATATAAATACACTTGAATTAAAAGAATTAGACGAACAGATGCAAACAACTGGTGATGATGAAACTTTAGAATTGATAAAACAAAATACAAAACCAAAATTCCAAGACGGTCAAAATGTAAAATATGCAGGGATAATAACTTCTATAAAGAAGAAATATACTAAAAATAACAAAATAATGGCATTTGTAACAATTGAAGATTTATATGGTACAGCAGAAGTTATTGTATTTGAAAATGCATATTTAAAAGCAGGAAGAAGTTTAGTAGAAGAAAATATTGTTTTAGTAGATGGTAGATTAAGTATTAGAGAAGATGATACTACAACTATTATTGCAAATGAAATTAAAGATTTTGGAGAACAAAAACAAAGAATTTTAACTTTAGATATTACAAATCTTGATGAAGAACATAAGGATAAATTAAGAGGTGCTATATGCTATTTCCAAGGAGATAGAAATAATATAAATGTTAGGGTAAAGGTTGGAGAAGAATTTAAGCCTTGTGGCCAGATGTATTTAACAGAAGATATATTAAATTTCTTTAAAAATTTAATAGGAACAGAAAATGTTAAAGTTTAAAAGTTGCACAACAAAATTACTAAAAATTACACAATAAAACCACTAAAAGTTGCACAACAAAATTACTAAAAATTGCACAATATTATTGAAAAAAACAATAATTTGTGCTATTATTTATATAGAGGTGATATTTATGAGTTTAACTAAAAAAGGCTATAAAAAGAGGATAATAGATAAAACAATTGAAGAAAATTTAAAAATATTCGGAGCAATTAGTATTGAAGGACCAAAATGGTGCGGCAAAACTTGGACAGCACTAAACCATTCAAATAGTGTTGCATATTTAAATAATACAGCTGATAATTTTAGAGAGAAACATTTAGCTGAAATGGATATAAATTTAGTTTTAAATAGAGAAAGTCCAGAGCTTATAGATGAGTGGCAAGAAGTTCCAGCTATTTGGGATGCTGTTAGATTTAAATGTGATGAAGATAAAGAAAAAGGAAAGTATATATTAACAGGCTCAGCAACCCCAGTAACAAAAGATATCCATCATTCTGGAGCAGGTAGAATTTGTAAGATGAAGATGTATACAATGTCTTTATATGAGTCAGGAGATTCAAGTGGAGAAGTTTCTTTGAAAGATTTATTTGAAGGTAAAGTAGAAAATAAACTAGTTAAAAAAACAGAATTACCAAGGCTTGCTGAATTAATAGTAAGAGGTGGTTGGCCAGAGTCAGTAAATCTTAGTGTAGAAGGAGCAAGAAAAATTACTAAAAGTTATATAGAAGCAATTTTAGATGAGGATATATCTGAAATTGACGGAGTAAAAAGAGATAAAAATAAAGTGGAAATGCTTTTAAGATCTCTTGCAAGAAATGAAAGTACAATATCTTCAAATAGTGTTTTAGTAAAAGATATTTCAGACAATACAACAGAAGAAGAATTTGTGGTAAGTAGAAATACTGTTTCAGATTATTTAGATGTTTTGAATAAATTACATTTAATAGAAAATCAAAATGCTTATATGTATAAAATACGTTCAAGAGTAAATGTAGGAAAAAATGCAAAAAGACATTTTACAGATCCTTCTTTAGGTTGTGCTATTTTAAATATAACTCCTCAAAAATTAATGAATGATTTAGAAACATTTGGTTTTTATTTTGAGGCTTTATGTGAAAGAGATTTACGTATTTATGCGGAAAGTTTTGATGCTAAACTATACCATTACAGAGAAAACACAACAGGACTTGAAGTAGATGCTATAATAGAAGTTGCAGACGGAGAATATGGAGCAATAGAAATAAAATTAGGTTCTAATCAGGAAGAAGAGGCAGCGACTAATTTGAAAAAATTTTATAATTCAGTAGATGTAAAACCTAAATTTATGTGTATAATTTGTGGACTATATAATGCAGTAGTAAAAAGACCTGATGGTATATATGTATTACCAATTACAGCTTTAAAAAATTAAGAGAGGAAACTCTCTTAATTTTTTATATCCACTCACCGTATTTTTTAATATAAATCTTCTTAGCAAATAGGGCAACAAAGCAATAAAGAAGTGTTACTGCAAATATTAAGAAAATATATTTTACAGCTATTGGAACTAGCCCAATCATTGAACCTAAACCTGTAAATGGAACAATAAGTCCAATTATAATTAATGTTATTGAAGAAATATAAACAGCTTTATGTGCATTACTTTGTATAAATGGAATTTTTGCAGTTCTAATAATATGCATACCAATAAGGTTTGAAACTATACTATAACTAAACCATATTGTTTGGAAAGTAGCTGCATCTCTAACTTTAAAGAATATCCAAAGAGAGATAAATACTACAATATCAAACATAGAACTTACAGGTCCCATAAACAACATAAAATGTTTTAAGCTTTTTATATCTAATTTTTTAGGCTTTTGTAAAGACTCTTTGTCTACGTGGTCAAAAGGAAGTGTCATCTGACCAAAATCATAAAGTAAACCTTCTACTAGTAATTGTATAGGTGTTTCTGGTAAAAATGGTAAAAATGCACTTGCTATAATTACAGAAACAACTTCACCAAAGTTAAAGCTTGTTGCAAGTTTTATATATTTCATTAAGTTTACAAAAGTACGTCTACCTTCTGTTACACCGTCTAACAATACATTTAAGTCTTTTTCAAGAAGAATAATATCAGCTGATTCTTTTGCAATATCTACAGCAGTATCAACAGAAATACCAACATCTGAATTTGTAAGTGAAGGGCTATCATTAATACCGTCCCCCATATAGCCTACAACATTTCCAGCTTCTTTTAAAATTCTTACTATTCTCGCTTTTTGAATAGGAGAAAGTTTTGCAAAAACATTAGTCTTTTTAAGTAGTCTTCTAACAGCTTGGTCTGATAATTTATCAAGTTTACTTCCAAGAACTATATCTTTAGAATTTATTCCAACTTTAGAACATACACATCTTGTAACTTCAGCATTATCACCTGTTAAAACAATAACTCTAATTCCAGCTTTGTTAAGTTTTAGAATAGACTCTTTTGCAGACTCTTTTGGTGGGTCCAAAAAGCCAATAAAACCTAAAAGAACCATATTTTTCTCATCTGATACTTGGAAATGTTCAATATCTTTAATATCATTTTTTTGACAAACTGCGACAACTCTTAAACCTTGCTCGTTTAAATTTTTTGCAATTCGTTTAATATTTTCTTTAATTTCTCTAGTAATAGGAGAAACTTGTGCTTTATAATCTATCATTGTACAAATATTTAAGATTTCTTCAACTGCACCTTTTGTAATCATTTGTTTTTTTTCGCCGTCTGATACAATTACAGATAAACGTCTACGTGAAAAGTCAAATGGAATTTCATCTACTTTTTTATATTTTTCTTGTAATTCTCCTAAATTATTTTCAAGCCCTCTTTTAATTACAGCTTCATCAATATTTCCTTTTAAACCTGTTTGGAAATAAGCGTTTAAAAATGCGTGTTTTAAAATTCTAATATCTTCATCACCATTTATGTCTAAATATTTTTCTAGAACAATTTTATCTTCTGTCAAAGTACCAGTTTTATCAGTACAAAGAATATTCATAGCACCAAAGTTTTGTATAGAATCTAACTTTTTAACTATAGTCTTTTTCTTTGACATTCTTACAGCACCTTTAGAAAGGCTAGAAGATAAAATAACAGGTAGAAGTAGAGGTGTAATTGTAATTGCTATTGCTACTGCAAAGGTAAATGCTGTAACAGTTCCGTGTTTTAAAGCATTTAAAATAAATACTAGAGGTATCATTGCAAGCATAAATCTAATAAGTAATTTACTAATACTTTCAATACCTTTTTGGAAGGCTGTTTTTGGTTTTCCAGTAGCTAATGTATGTGCAACTTTACCAAAATAAGTAGAGTCAGCAGTTTTTATAACAACACCTTTTGCACTTCCAGATATTACGTTTGTTCCCATAAAACAAATAGTGTCTAAATCTGAGATATTATCTATATCTTTTATAGAAACAGATGTGTTTACTTCTTTTTTAACACTATCAGATTCACCAGTTAATGATGATTGACCTACATATAAATCTTTTGCTTCTAAAATTCTTAAATCAGCAGGTATCATACTACCAGCAGATAAAACTACAATATCTCCTAAAGTTACATTATTTATAGGAATAACAATCTCTTTTCCGTCACGAATAACTGTAGTTGTAGTTGCAACCATTTGCTTTAGTTTTTCAGCAGCTTTATTAGAACGGTATTCTTCAAAAAAGTCTAAAAGAGTACTTGCTGTAACTAAAATTGCAATTACAGTAATATTTGCAAAGCTAGGTGTTTCTGGCAAATATACGTCTGTATAAAATAAGATACATACAATACCAAGTAATATACAATTAAATGGTGAAAATAGACTTTCTAAAAAATAATTATACCACCTTTTTGGTTTAGCTTGTTTAATTTCATTTAAACCTAAATTTTTAATTAATTCATTCGCTTTGCTAGAAGAAAGACCTTTTTCATCTACGTGATATTTTTTAATAAATTCTTCTTTTGGAAGTGTTCCTTCTTCTCCATACATCTTACTTACATCAACATCTTCTTTTGCGTTTACCAAAATATCATCTCCTTTGTAAAAACTTATTCTTTAAAATTATACCACTATTATAAAAAAATACTACAAAATAATTAAAAAAAATAAAATAAATTTCAATTTTAAATTTCAATTTTAAATTTTTGTATGTACTTATTCCTTTTTAGATGATATAATTTTAAATGAAATTATTAAAGAAGAGGAAGAGTAAAATGGGGATATTTATTGGAATTTTATTTGTGATATTAGTTGTATGTATAATATTAATGTTAGTTTTTAAGAACAAAAAAGAAGAAAGTAAAACTGATAAAAAAGAAAATAAATTAACAATTCAAAACAATGTAGATATGTTTCCAGATATTAAAATAATAGAAGATATAACAATAATACCAGAAGAAAAAAATAAGATAGTAGATAATAAGATAAAAAATGCAATAGCAATATTTGATAATTATGTACCAAAAAGTGTGATGATGGGAAAAAATATAGAAAATGCAAAAGAGATGTTAAATAGTTCAAGAGCCTTTTTCTCTGCTAGTAGTAATGGAACAGATAAAATGCTAGAAGTAAAAAATAGTTTAAATGAAGTTTATGGAATTCAGATGAAAAGAAGCAATAATAAGATGCTTTTTGATAAACAAACAAAGTTTAGAAAAGAAGATGAATTGATTAGCTCTTATGGTAAAGAAGCCTTAGTAAATGCTGGGTTTAATGCAGCTTCTATGATAGTTGGTCAATATTATATGGCTGAAATTAATAATAAATTAGATGTAATTAAAAGTGATATAAAAGAAATTTCTAATTTCCTAGATTCAGAATATCAAGGTAAGCTTATGCAAATTATTTCAAAAATGAAGGAAATAATTGAGAACAAAGTAGAGATTTTAAACAATGAATATTCAAGAGACAAAAGATATAACGAAGTTTTGACAATGGAAAATAATTGTTCAACTTTGTTAGGACAAGCAAATGAAGAAATAAAAAAGTCAATAAACGAAGAAGAACCTAATTTTGAAAAATACGAGAAAGATGTACAACAAATAGAAAAATGGTTTACAAGACAGAAATTATTACAAAAATTATTATTAGAAATAGGTAATTTAAGATATGTTTTAGCAAACGGAAATGAGACATCAAAATTGAGTCATACACAGTATAATAATTATGTTATACAGACAAATAAAGTGAATTCTGAATTAAAAAATTGGAATAAATCAAATTGTGAAAAGTTTGGTATAAATAGTGAAGAACATAAAAGAAATGCTAAATTTTACAAATTAAGAAAAAACACAATAGGTAAGATAAATGAAAACTGGGCATATAGTAAATTAAGTAGTGAATTAGAAGAAAAAATAAAAGAACAAACAAATATAAAAAAATTAGATACATATGTAAATGATAAACAAGATAAGAAAATAAAAATATTAAAATATAAAGGTGAATATTATAATTTATTAGATGATAATAAAAATGATAATCGGAGGTAAAAAAATGGAACGTATATGTATTATTGGAGGAAGCGGTACAGGGAAAACAACTTTAGCAGATAATATGGGAGAACAATTAAATTTGCCTGTTTACCATATTGACGGAATACATCATTTAAAAAATTGGGAGGTAAGAGATAAAAAAGAGCGTGATAAGATTATTTTAGATATAATAAAAAAAGAAAAGTGGGTTATTGATGGAACATATCGTTCTACCTTAAAAGAGCGTTTTGAAAAATCAGATTTTGTAATATATTTAGATTATTCAAGTTTTGCTCAAATAAGAGGAGTTTTAGGTAGGTATATAAAAAATCATGGAAAAGAGAAAAAAGAAATACCTGGTTGTAATGAGAAAATGGACTTAAGATTTTTCTTATGGGTTCTTAATTGGAGAAAAAATAAAAGAAAAGATATCATAGAAAGTTTAAAAAATGTTGATAAAACTAAAGTAAATATTTTTAAAACAAGAAAAGAGCTTAATAAATGGTATAAAGAAAAATTTAATGTTAAAATAAAAACAACATAAACGAAAGGAAGATGTTAAATGGAAAGGATTAGAGTTGCAGGAATTATTAAAATAAATGGCGGATATGCATTTATGCATAGAAAAAATGTTATTAAAAGAAAAGATTTTAGAGAATATTATACTTTCCCAGGTGGTGGGCTAGAAGAAAATGAAACATTAGAAGAAGGAGTAATTAGAGAAATCAAAGAAGAATTTGGAATTAATGTAAAGGTAATTAAAAAATTATATGAAATGTATTCAGAAAAATTTAACCAAAGAGAATATTTCTTCCTTTGTAAATATGAAAGTGGGGTATTTGGAACAGGTGATGGACCAGAATTTAGTAAAAACCCAGAATATAAAGAGTCACGGAGAATATTTACCAGAAATAATAAAAAAAGAAGAAATAGAAAATTTATTATTATTACCACCAGAAATTAAAGAAAAATTTGTAAAAGATTTAAAAGAAGGAAAAATATAGATGAATAGAAAAGTAAAAATATTTTTAAAAATAATGTTGCTATTAATAAGTATAATAATTTCAATTTGTTTAATTATGGCAGATTTAATAATTTTGCTTAAATATTCTGACCATTATACAATTAGTAGTAATATAGAGCAAAACTATATAAAAGAACAGTTAGAAAATGAGATAAATATAGATTTACCAGAAAGTTCAGAAATAAATAAAATAGAATTTGATAGAATATTTGATGCAAGTAAATATAAGATTACTTATAATGAAAACGGAGAAGAGAAAGTTATAGAAAGAACTATTGATTCAGACGGAATAAACTTAGATCAATATATGAAACAATATGGAAAAACAAATAATTTTGCTGTGTATGTTGTTATTTTATTAATTGTAATATTCCAAATAGTTTTTCCTGTTTTTTGTTTAATTTTATTAATTAAAGAAATAAAGAGGTATAAAAATGAAAGGTAAAATAAAAGAAATAATTTCAATAATATTGATAATACTAGTTATTGTAATAATTGGGATAGTAATAAAAAATTTAATAAATATTGCAAATGATAAAGAAAAAGAAATACCTGCAGAAGAAAAATATAATAATATTAAAAATATATCGACATATGATAACCCAATTGTTCCAGAAGGATTTACAAAAGTAGAAACAGATACAGCAAGTTGGGAGGAAGTAAACGGAAAACCTAAAGGTTGGGACAAAGGCTTAGTTATAAAAGATAATATTGGAAATGAATTTGTATGGGTTCCTTTTAAAGAAAATATAAATTTAAAAGAATATACTTTAATTGGAGATTTTATTTTTCAAGATAATGGTAAAGGCTATAGTATAAAGGAATTTATACAGTTATTAAAATACCAAGGATATTATGTTTCAAGATATGAAATAGGTTTGCCAGACGAAATAATTAATAATACAAATACTTTTAGTAAAGAAACGAATAATAAAGAAGGCACTCCCGTAAGTAAAAAAGGAAGAATTGTGTGGAATTTTATTGATTGGAATATTGCAAAATCAAATGCAAAAAATATGTATAATAATGAAAATGTTAAAAGTGATTTAATAACAAATGGAGAGTGGGACAATTTAGTAAATTGGATAACAGAAGGAGATTACAGAAATAGTAGTGAATATGGAAATTATGTGGATAGTAATTTTAATTTCACAGGTTATTATTCAATAGATTATGGAGTAACATATAGTTATGGAGAAAATGTCAGAAAAGAAGTATATAATATGATATTATCTACTGGTTCAACAGAAAGAAATAAGAATAAAAATATTTATGATTTAGCAGGAAACGTTTTAGAATTTACTGATATGTATAAATATAAAAACGAAAAAGATAGAATTATAACATCTTATAATACAAGAGGAGGTTTTTATGATGAAAGAGAAGCTTCCATTAGAGAGATAGATAGTGTCTCAGATGCAAATAGTAGACAAGGTTTTAGAGTGGTTTTATATATGGAATAGATAACAAGAAAAGGAAAATAAAATGAAGAGAAATAAATTAGTTGTTATAGAAACAATACTAATAGTAATTATTGCTATAGAAATGATTTTACTAGTTTTTAGTCTATATCCTATTTCTAAGAGTATGGGAAGATATGTTTTAAAAATAAATGATAATAATAGATTAGAAATAGAAAATTTGTTAAAGACAAGTAAGTATTATGATAATACTAAAAATATAAAAGATTTAGAAAAAATAGAATTTTTTCTTGACTTTAATGATTATCAATTTACTTTGTATTATAGTAATGAAGAAAAAGAATTGTATGATGATAATCTATTTAATTTAATGGAATATATAAAAACAAGAGGAAATAGTAAAGTTACAAAGTATATAGGAATAGATATTTTAATAGTATTTTCTATCATTATAATAAATTTAAAGAGAAAAGAAATCTCAGAAAAAATAGATAAAGAAAACGAAGTAAAAAGCAAGAAATAAGTGTTCTTGCTTTTTTAATAGACACTTTTTAAGGAATTCAGTCGACACTTTTTAAGGTTTTTGTTAGACACTTTTTAAAATATGAACAGTTTGTAAAAAAATTTATTTTTAATTGAAAAAAAGTAATAAAAATGATAATATTATTATACGCTAAAGTGAAGGAGAAAATAATGTTACAAATAAAAAATATTTCAAAACAATATAAAACTGGAGAATTAGTGCAAGTTGCTTTAAATAATGTGAGTCTAAATTTTAGAGACAATGAATTTGTCTCTATTTTAGGACCATCTGGTTCTGGAAAAACTACATTATTAAATATAATAGGAGGACTAGATCATTATGATAAAGGCGATTTAATAATTAATAACATATCAACAAAGAAATATAAAGATAGAGATTGGGACTCATATCGTAACCACACAATCGGTTTTGTTTTCCAAAGCTATAATTTAATACCACATCAAACAGTATTATCAAATGTGGAACTTGCTTTAACAATAAGTGGAGTTACAAGAAAAGAAAGAAGAAAAAGAGCATTAGAAGTTTTAGATAAAGTGGGGTTAAAAGAACAAGCACATAAAAAACCGAACCAAATGTCAGGTGGGCAAATGCAAAGAGTAGCAATAGCAAGAGCATTAGTAAACAACCCTAAAATTCTACTTGCAGATGAACCAACAGGAGCTTTAGACTCTGTTACAAGTGTTCAGGTAATGGAATTACTAAAAGAAGTTGCAAAAGACCGTTTAGTAATAATGGTTACACATAACCCAGAATTGGCAAAAAACTATTCAACTAGAATTGTAAAACTAAAAGATGGAGAAATTATAGAAGATACAAACCCATATAAAATGGAAGAAATAGAAGAAGAACCAGCTAAGCATAAAAATTTAGGAAAATCTTCAATGTCAGTTTTTACAGCATTTTTACTTAGTTTAAATAATCTACTTACAAAAAAAGGAAGAACGTTTTTAACAGCATTTGCAGGGTCAATTGGTATAATTGGAATAGCTTTAATACTTGCTTTATCATCAGGTTTCCAAAATTATGTAGATAAGATACAAGAAGATACATTAACATCATATCCATTAACAGTACAGCAAGAAACAGCAGATATAGGTTCTGCATTACTATCAACAATGAGTAGTGATGAAGAAGAACAACAAGTAAAAGAAAATACTGTACAAGAACAACCAAATGTAAGAGAATTATTTGGTAGTGTCGGAAAAAATGATTTAAAATCTTTTAAAAAATATTTAGAAGAAAATAAAGATAAAGTAGACCAAATGGTAAGTTTAACAAGATATAATTATTCTGTTACACCAACTGTATATACAAAAAATGTAGATAATGAGTTAATGGCAGTAAACCCCAATAATTTAATATCAAGTGTTATGGGAAATTCTTCTACTTTAATGACAACTTCAATGTCAATATTTTCAGAATTACCAGAAAGTACGGAAATGGTAAATGAGCAATATGAAATATTAGAAGGAAAGTTCCCAGAAAAATATAATGAAATTGTTTTAGTATTGCCAGATGAAAATAAAATATCAGATTTAATGTTATATAGTCTAGGTTTAAGAAACCAAGATGAATTACAAGATTTATTAACAAAAATAATGAATGGAGAAGATGTAGAAAAATTAGAAACACCATTAGAATTTACTTATGATGAATTAAAAAATATAGAATTTAAATTAGTAAACCCTTCAGCTTTATATAAGTACAATGAAAAATATAATGTTTATGAAGATATGACAGAAGATGAAGAGTTTATGAATAATGTATATAATAATTCAGAAAAATTAAATATAGTTGGAATTGTAAAACCAAAAAGCCAAATGACTAGTATGACAGGTGTTTTATATACAAGAGATTTAACAAAATACGTAATAGAAAAAGCATCAAATTCTGAGATTGTAAAAAAACAATTAGAAAATGAAAACATAGATGTGTTTAGTGGAAAAAGCTTTGATGAAGATAGTAAAACATCAGGAATAGATTTCCAAGATTTAGTAACAATAGATGAAAAAGCAATTGAAGAAGCTTTTAATGTAAAAATTAGTACAAAAGATATACAAAATATGACAGAAGGTTATATGAAAGAAATTTCAGATGCAATTACAACAGATACTTCATCTGCTAAAAATTTATTTTTAAATAATTTATCTACAATTATGAAAAATATATTAAATAATTATATTAAGGAAAACTCGGTAGGAGGTTTTGCTAAAATAAATTTAAGTGATGTTGATGAGGTTGTAGAAAATGGTTTAAATAGTAATGAAAATAATAGTATTTTAGAAGATATGGAAAAACAATATGTTATTCCAAAAGATAGTTTTAAAAGTATGTATAAAGAGATAATTTCTGGTTTCTTAAAACAATATATAACAATGGTGGGAGGTATAACAGAAGAAATACCTAAAACAGATAATGAAGAACAAAATACTACTAATAATGAAGTGCAAGAAAATAAAACAGAAGGTGGAGAAACAACTGAAAATACTACAAAAGATCCGTCAGCTATTTTAGTAGAAGCTTCAGTAAATACAATAGTAGATACTTTAGTAAAACAAGACGGAATAATAGAAGGAACAGAAAAAATAGCACAAGGTATGGTAGAAGCTAATATGCAAAAAACTATTTTAACTAAAGTAGGAGAGTTAACTGGAAAATTAATGGAAACTATGGCTTCTTCATTTAATATTGATACTAATAAATTTAAAAATGCTTTTAAATTTGAGATGAACGAAGATGAAATAAGACGTTTAATGGAAAGTATGACAAGTGCTGGAACAACAAAAAATGCTAATACTAATTTATTAGAATTAGGATATCAAAATCTTGATGAGCCTACTTCAATATGGTTTTATTTTAAAGATTTTGATTCTAAGGAATTGTTTTTAAATTTCTTAGATGAATATAATTCTAATATGGAAAGTCAAGATGAAGAAAAAGTTATAAAATATTCTGATTTAACAGGTTTATTAATGTCATCTGTAAAAACTATTATAGATAGTGTAAGTTATGTGTTAATAGCATTTGTAAGTATTTCTCTTATTGTATCTTCAATTATGATTGGTATTATTACATATATATCAGTACTAGAAAGAAAAAAAGAAATTGGAATATTAAGGGCAATAGGGGCATCAAAGAAAAATATTTCATCAATATTTAATGCTGAAACATTTATTGTAGGTTTATTTGCAGGTGTGATAGGAATAGGAGTAACTTTATTATTACTAATTCCTATAAATACAATTATTCATAGTATAAATACAGATATTACAGCAGTATTACCATTTAAGGGTGGTGCAATACTTGTAATATTAAGTGTTATTTTAACATTGATTGGTGGACTTATTCCTTCTAAAGCAGCTGCTAAAAAAGACCCAGTTTTAGCTTTAAGAAGTGAATAGACTAGAAAGGACTAGAAGAAAATTTCTAGTCTTTTAAAATTATAATTTTTCTATTTCTTCTATGGATAAACCTGTTATTTTTGATATAAATTCTAAACTCATATTTTCTTGTTTTAATTTTTTGGCAATTTCTCTTTCTTTGTTTATCTCACCTAATTTTTGACTTTGTTCTAAACCTTGCTCTATTCCTTCTATTAGACCATTTCTTCTAATCATTTTAAATTGGTTTCTTACTACTTGTTGTGCCATTGTTACCATTTCTTCTTCACCTCTTCTTTTTCTTGCTACTTTATAATGCCATTTCCTTTTTTATCTTTTCTAATTCTTTTTTACTCACACCTGTAGAATTAATTATAATATCATCTTCTACATTGTTTATTAGCATACCTTTAATCGCCTGTTTTAAACCTTCTTCTCTTCCTTGGTCTAAGCCTTGCTCTATTCCTTCTATTAGACCATCTCTTCTAATCATTTTAAATTGATTTCTTACTACTTGTTGTGCCATTGTTACCATTTCTTCTTAACCTCCTCTTTTTCTTGCTATTTTTATAATATCACTTATAGTATTATCTGTTACTTCACCAGATAAAGTTAATGTAA
>CALXEY010000029.1 GCA_944387455.1 uncultured Clostridia bacterium | reverse complement strand
TTTTTCATCTGTTACTTGTTCTACCTCTACTCCATTTAATGTTTCATTTATTAAGTCTTCTTGTTTTAATAAATCTAATTTTTCATTTCTTTCTGCTTCTTCTGTTTCTTTCTTAGCATTTTGTGCTTGGCTAAGTATACCATTTTCACCTGCTAACATTGCTATACTTACTCCTGCTAATATTAATAAAATAATAATTGTTACAATTAAAGCAATTAATGTAATACCACTTTCTTTTTTCATTTGTTACCTCCTTATTATAGTTATAATATAACTATAATAATTTTAGTCAAATTTTGACTATTTGTCAATAGTCATTTTATAACTATTATAAAATATTTTAAAATAAAATATTTTAGGAGGCATTAATGCTAAGATTAAAAGATTTAAGAGAAGATAGAGATTTAAAACAAGAAGAAATAGCAAAAATACTAAACATATCACAAACAAATTACAGTAAATATGAATTAGGAAAAATAAACATACCAATATCTTCTTTGAAAAAATTAGCAGAATATTATAACACAAGTGTAGATTATTTATTAGGCTTAACAAGTGAAATAAAACCATATCCAAGGCAAAAATAAAAAGTTATTAAAAAAAATAACTTTTATTTTTAAATATAATAACAAAAATATATAAGTAAGTTTTTAGATTAAGCAATTTTTCGTAGGGAATAAAAAGGGTAGAAAAATTGCTGGTAAGCGTAAGCTTAAATCTAAAAACTTACTTCTTTTCCCTAATAGATGTGTCCCAAATGCGACCAAAAGGTCGCAAATGAAACGTCCCTAAAACATCTTCAAAAACTCTTTAATATTTTTGATAAGCTCTTTTTCAGTTTGTTTCTTCAAGAATAAAGTAATATAAGGCTCTATAGCATCTGAAAACTTAATATCTGTGCCATATTTTTTGATAAGAGAAGAAATAACATTTGGGTTAAACTTATCTTTTTCAAAATAGAACACCACATTTTGAGAGCCAGTTTTTCTATTCTTCTTCTCTGTAATCTTCACAACTGGAGTATTTCTACATAGTTGTTTTATCCTTGCAATTTCCAATAAATTATTTAACTCATCAGGCATATTT
Organism: uncultured Clostridia bacterium; assembly: GCA_944387455.1. Taxonomy (GTDB): domain Bacteria; phylum Bacillota; class Clostridia; order TANB77; family CAG-508; genus CAG-269. The sequence goes on along the minus strand of CALXEY010000029.1, from coordinate 16,212 downwards.
CCAAACCTATCTATAATCTCATCAACAACATTTCCAATATCATCTTCAGTCCTACATAGCGCAATTTTTTGGTAAATATCAATTTTCTCGCTACTATCTTCAATATATGTATCTGGAATATAACTTGAAATATCAATATCAATTTGAATATCTCTTTCTTCAGTTGTTTTTATTCCTTTAGTTTCTTTCACAACTTGGTCTAATAGCTCACAATAAGTATCATAACCAACTTGCTCTAGATGTCCTGATTGAATTTCACCGAAGTAAACTTCCAGCACCACGAATTTCCAAATCTCTCATAGCAATTTTAAAGCCAGAACCAAATTCAGTAAATTCTTTTATAGCTTTCAGTCTTTTATCTGCAACTTCTGATAATAATTTATCTCTTTTATATGTGATATATGCATATGCTTGTCTTTCTGCTCTTCCGACTCTACCACGTATTTGATACAATTGTGCAAGTCCCAACCTATCTGCATTTTCTACAATTATAGTATTAGCATTTGGAATATCAATACCAGATTCAAGAATTGTAGTACAAACCAAAACATTTGACTTACCTTCAACAAACTCTTGCATAATATCTTCAATTCTACTACCAGTCATTTGTCCGTGTGCAAAAACAACATCTGCCTCTGGTACTAGTTCTGCAATTTCATCTGCTTTTCTTTCTATATTTTCCACTCTATTAAAAATATAAAATACCTGTCCACCTCTTTCCAATTCTCTAATAATTGCTTCTCTTACAACTTCTTTATCATATTCTAATACATAAGTCTGAACTGGTTTTCTATTATAAGGTGGTTCATAAATAACTGACATATCACGAATACCTACAATTGACATATGCATAGTTCTAGGTATTGGAGTTGCTGTCATCGTTAGAACATCTATACTCATTTTCATTTGTTTTATTTTTTCTTTTGCCTTAACTCCAAACCTATGCTCTTCATCAATTATAAGCAATCCTAAATCTTTAAATAAAACATCATTTCCAAGTATCCTATGAGTTCCAATTAAAATATCTACTTCTCCAAGTTTTAATTTTCTTATTACTTCCATTTGATATTTTCTAGTTTTAAACCTATTTAAAATTTCAACTCTAACAGGAAAATCTTTCATCCTCTTTTTAAACTCTTGGTATTGTTGTTCTGCAAGAACTGTTGTCGGAGCTAAATATGCTACTTGTTTTCCGTCCATTACTGCTTTAAAAGCTGCCCTCATAGCCACTTCTGTTTTACCATATCCAACATCACCACAAAGTAATCTATCCATCGGTCTTGCTTTTTCCATATCACTTTTTACTTCTTCAATACATCTTAATTGGTCATCTGTTTCCTGATATGGGAATTTATCTTCAAACTCTTTTTGCCAAGGAGTGTCTTTACTAAACGCAAAACCAACTGCATTTTCTCTTTTTGCATATAGTTCTATTAATTCTTCTGCAACTTCTCTTAAATTATTTTTAACTTTTGCTTTAGCTTTTTCCCAATCTCTAGTTCCTAATTTATTTATTTTAGGTTTAATTCTATCTCCACCAACATATTTTCTAACACTATCTAGGTCAGATGTTGGAACATATAAAATTGCATCATCTGCATATTTTATTTTTATATAATCTTTAACAATTCCGTCTGCTTCTAATGTATTTACACCAATATAAATACCTATACCATATCTTCTATGAACTACATAATCTCCTTGTTTTAAATCTGCAAATACAACCTTTTCTCCTTCTTTAAATGCTGTATTTGTAATTCTTCTTCTCTTTCTTTCTCCACTAATTAGTTCATCTGCTACTATTACTATTTGGTTTATATCATAATTTTTAAAACCTGAAGATAATGTTCCAACAGATATTGTAACAACATTTTCTCTAGATTTTACAATTATTGTTTGGTTTAATTTTTCTTCAATTTTACAAGGAATTTCCTTATCTTCTAATAATGTTTTTAATTTTTTTGCCTTTTCTTTTGTTTCTATTAAAATATATACACTTTTATTTTTTCTCAAAAAAGTTTTTAAATCTTCGAATAAAGTCTCAATTTCGCTTTTATAATAATTTATATTTTTATAATCAAATTTATATTTTTCACAATCTATTTTTAAAGAATTATCTTCCTTTTCTACATACACTAATTGTTTTTTATCTAATATTTCTTCTACATTATTAAAGTCTAATTCATTATTTATTGCTTCTGGTACTTCTTTTTCTTTTGATATTAAACTTTCTATTAAATTTTCTCTATCTTTTTTTATATTTATAGAACGTACCTTTATTTTTGATATTTCATCTAAAAATATTACATAATTTGAGTTCAAGTATTCTAAAACACTTTCACTATTTTCATAAAAACAATCAAAATATTTATCTATTTTAGATGTATAATTTCCTATTTTTATTTGTTCTATATCTTCTTCTATTATTTCTTGATTAGAATAAAGTTCATATTTTTTTCTTATTTTTTGACACACTTCATCTAGTTTTTTTTCTAATATATATTCATTTGCAGGATATATTGTTACTTCTTGTTTATTTGAAATAGACCTTTGGCTTTCTATATTAAATTCTCTAATTGAATCTATTTCATCTCCCCAGAATTCTACTCTTATTCCTGTTTTTTGGTTTATTGATATATCTACAATGTCTCCCCTTACACTAAATTGCCCTCTTCCGTCTATTAAATCATATCTTACATATCCTAAATCTACTAATTTCTTTTTAATATCTTCTAAATTATAAATATCTCCAACTTTAAATTTTATCTCATTTTTATATAACGTGTTTTTTGAAGGTAATTTTTGTGATACTGCTTCTATTGTTGTTACAATTATTTGACTTCTTTTATTTTTTATTTTATTTAAAGCTTCTATTCTTTCATATAAATTTTCCTTACTTTCTGCTACATAATCATATGCTACTACTTCTTTTTTAGGAAAATATACTACATTTTCTGTGAAATATTTTATATCTTGATATATTCTTTTTGCTTGTATTTCATTATATGTTAAAACACATATCGGCTTTTTAGTATATTCATATACAGATGTAAGTACTTCTACCATACCAACGTCATTTAAGCCCGATATTGCTATCGGACTTTTTTTATTTTCTATATTACTTGTTAGTTTAACAAAGTTTGAACTTTTACCAAGCTCTCCTAATATTGTATTCATTTACTTTCTCCTGCTAATTTTTAAGCATTTTCTGTTTGTTTTTCTTCTTTTTCAGGTTGCTTTTTATTTTCTTTTGCTATAAATCTTAACATACCTGCACAAGATATTATGAAACAAACACCTGCTACTAAGTTTACAACACTTATAAATATATTTGTAAGATTAAAATTTAAAATGTAGATAGCTCCAAGTACAATTCCTATTATAGGACCTGCTTTTTTCTTTTTTAAAGATAGTCCAATAAAAATTATAACTAATGCTAATACTATTAATGCTACAAGTGATGTTATTAATTTATCTAAATATGTAAATGCAAATGGTCTTAATCCTACTACATTAATTAATGATAAAGTGTGTAATACTAAAAAGATAACTCCCCATAATACTATAACTGATTTGTATCTTTTTTCGTTCATTTGTATCTCTCCTTTCTTTCGTATATATATGTTATAGCAAATTTTTATTTATTTGTCAATATTTGACAGATTTTTTCTAAAAATATATAATCTAGAAAAACAAACAAAATAAAGGTGATTTTTTTGAAAAATTTTATAAAATTTCTTTTTTGTAAACTATTATTTAGAGTAAAATACTATAATTTGGAAAACTTAGAAAAATATAATAAATTTTTAATTTGCCCCAATCACTCTACTATATTTGACCCTTTTTTTATATATCCTATGATAGATAATTTATTTATTATGGCAAAATCAGAAATTTTTAAAAATAAATTGTTTTCTAAAATTTTAAGACATTATAATGTTTTTCCTGTAGATAGAAAAACAGTTGATGTTAATAGCCTTTTAAAATCATTTTCTATTTTAAAACAAAATAATAATTGTAAACTTTTGATTTTTCCAGAAGGTGGAGTTATTAAAAATAAAGATGATATTGGTAAAAAATATCACAATGGACCTACTTTTATATCATCTAAATTACATATTCCGATTGTTCCTGTTTTTATTACAAGAAGACCTAGATTTTTCTCAAAAGTAGAAATTGTCTTCGGAACTCCGTATTTTGTAGACAATAATTTAAAAAATAAAACTGAACTTAAACAACAATCAAAAAATTTAATTGATAAAATCTATAATTTAAAAGATAAGCCCTCAGATTAGTGAGGACTTATTTTGTACTATGCCATTGCTAGAACTCTTTTTTCTTCTCTTACAACAGCTTTTGGTCTAAGTAGTATTACAGGTCTTACTGCTTTGGGCTTTCTCATAGGCAGATTATAATAATCTACCACTTTGCTAATCACATCTGACTCACCTTCACTCTTACAAATTTCATAGTAATATCCACCAGCAAACACTGCAGTTGTTTTAAAAATCTTTCCAGATTTAGAAAACCTCAAAGCATTTCCATCTTCTGGTGTATAAAGCCAATATTCTCTATCAGTATCATTTTGATAAACAAACTCATCTTGTGGTGTACTACTTCTTACACCATACATCCACGGTTGTGAAATCAGCTTACAAACTCTATTAACACTCTCAATATCATAACACTCAAAACCGTAGGTACTACATCTACCATATATCCTTAAATCAAATATTGGCTCTACTACATATTTTGCAAGAGTAAGGTCTCTAAACACTCCTTGCTTAGTTTCAAGACCTACAAATCTTGCAGGCAAAGTACTTGGCAAATCATCTGTTGAAAACTCTTGAGGTGTTCCACTAGTAATTAAGCATTTCCTTTCTCTTGGAACTTCTATCTGAATTTCATTAGGGTAATCATCATACGATAGTTTCATAGCAAACCTTTCTACTAGCCACTAGTACAAAAAACATATGACTTTTGCCATATGTTTTATATTTTATCATTTCTGGAAAAAATTTACAACCAATATTTCATTTTTTCTCTATTTTCACAGAAAATTTACATTTTAATTACTAATTTATTAAATTTAGAATTGATATAATTTGTTAATTTTTCCATAAAAACTTCTGGTTTTATTTCTTTTTTTGCAACCATTTCTAAACCTTTTTCCCAACTTGCTGTAAGTTTAGGGTTTAACATATCTGGCATTGAACCAAATACTATGTCATATATACTCTCACCTTTTAGAGTAGGTGTTATTATTTGTGTTTTCTTATTTATTTCTATATATTTGATTTTCTCTAATTTTTTAATTATCTCTGCTCTAGTTGCACTTGTTCCAATTCCAGCACCTTTTATTTGTTCTCTTAATTCCTCATCTTCAATTAGTTTACCTGCATTTTCCATAGCTAAGATAATAGAACCAGAATTATATCTAGAAGGTGGAGATGTTTCAGCTTCTTTTAGCTCGTAATTTTGTACTTCTATTTCTTCACCTTTTTTTAGATTTTTTAATATTTCAATATTGTTTTCTTCAGTATCTTTCTCTGCTTTTTCACCTTTTTTATTATTTTTATCTGGTTTTAATATTTCCAAAAAACCTTGTTTTACACAAACTTTTTCACTAGCTGAAAAACTTTCTTTTTTCTCTCCATTTTCCACCTCAATATTTACTTGTATTTTTTGATATTCTGCAGGTGGATAAAATATTGCTAAAAATCTATGTACAATTACTTTATAAACCTTTTTTTGTAAATCTGGTAAATTATTAAAATTCTCAAACCCCTGCCCTGTTGGAATAATTGCATAATGGTCTGTTATTTTACTATCATTTACATATTTGGTTTTTATTAAATTTGTAGAATATTTCTCATCTACCATTTTTTTAATAAAACCTTTTGTCTCTTCATCATTATATCCTCTTGCTATTCCATTTAAGTTTTTTGTAATTTCTTTTGCAACTGCTGTTGATAATACTCTTGCATCTGTTCTTGGATAAGTAACTAATTTTTTCTCATAAAGATTTTGTATAATTTCCAATGTTTCATCTGGTTTTATTTTAAATCTTTTAGTACACTCATTTTGAATTTCTGCTAAGTTGAATAAAAGTGGTGCATTTTCTTTTTGTTTTGATTTTTTTAATTCTACTATTTTAGCTATTTTTCCTGCTAAGCTTTTAATAAATTCTTTTGCATCTTCTTCTTTCTTAAATCCTTGCTCATTATAAAGTTTTTGAGATTCAAACATTGAAGAATTTTCACTTACTTTCCACTCTGCCTTAAAGTTTGATTCTTTCTTACCAAATATTCCTTGTATTTTATAATATTTTGTTTTCTTAAAATTTCTAATCTCTCTTTCTCTAGAAACAATCATACCAAGTACACAAGTCATAACTCTACCTACTGATATAGATGCTTTATCTTCATTTATCTTATTTGCTAAATTTCTTCCATATATTATAGAAAGTAATCTAGAGAAATTTATACCTATTAAATAATCTTCTTTTGCTCTTAAATACGCACTATCTGATAAACTATCATAATATGATGCATCTTTTGCTTCTCTTATTCCTCTTAAAATTTCTTCTTCTGTTTGTGAATCTATCCACACTCTTTTCATTTTAGCTTTTGGGTTAGGTTTTGCCATCATAAATACAAGCCTTTGTATATATTCTCCTTCACGCCCAGAGTCTCCTGCATTATAAATTTCTTCAACATCTTCTCTTTGAAGTAAACTTTGCACGATATTAAATTGTTTTTGTACTTGTGGAATAATTTCGTACTTCCACTTTTCTGGTATAAATGGTAAGGTATCTAGCCTCCAATATTTTAATTTTTCATCATATTTTTCAGGATAGCTCATAGTTACTAAATGCCCTACACACCAAGTTATTATCCAATTTTCTGATTCTAAGTAGCCGTCTTTTCTTTTAGTTGCAATTTTTAAAGCTTTAGCAAATTCCATAGCAACAGACGGTTTTTCTGTTATTAATAGTTTTTTACTCAATTTTAAATCATCCTTTATATCTTTTTCTTAATCTTAATATTATATTTCTTTGTAAAATTTCTTCTAGATTTTCCATTTGTTTTTTTGTTTTTTCATCTTTAAAATCAAACCTATCTAAAATTCTTTTTACATAATTTTCTTTGTATACTATTGATAAACTTTCTTTAAAATTAATGTCATATATATATGATAAAAGTATTAATACACCGTCTACTGTATCATTTCTCTCACAACCATATTTTTTTACTTGTCTTTCAACTTTAAATTGTTGCTCAACTTTAACATTAATTTTTGAATTTTCAACTCTTTCTACTTCTTCTTCACTTTTCCAATAAATTTCTGCACCTTCATATAAAATATCTAATTTATCAGCATCTCTGATTATTTTTGAAAATAGTAATTCTTCCTCATTTAATGACTCTTCTATTTTATATTTATTGTGATTTTCTATTGCTTTGAATATTATTGGAATATAATGCTTGTCATCTATATATTTTTTAATATAATCATCTTTTTCTAATACTTCTACACCTAGTTTTGCGTGGTCTACAAGCATCTCATTTAAAAATCTATTATCTAAAGTATATTGTTTAAATCTTCCTATATCGTGTAACAAACCTATTAAAGTGGCAATTTCTTTTTGCTCGTCACTTAAACCTAGTTTTTCTGATAGTTTCTTACACTCTTCCATTACTCTTAATGAATGGAATTTTTTTCTTTCTATACCTTCAAATTCTTTTTCATATTCATATTCTTCTTCATATGGTGCAACATACTTTAAGAATTCTTCTTTACATTTATTTAAATCAACCATTTTTTTCAACTCTTTTTCTTATATAATCAATAACTTTTTCATAAACATTTTTAAATCTTTCTTTCGTTATTTCATCTTTAAAATTAAATCTATTATATAATTTTTCATAATAATTATTGTCATATATTATTTTTAAACCATAATCAAAATTAAAATCAAATGCATATGTAAAATGTCCTACTAACAAATCTGCTGATGTTTTTCTATTTTTATATGTAATTGATTTTTTTTCCATAAACTCATTATATATTTCATCTGTAATTTTTTCTAAAGACATATTATCAGTTTCCCATATTGCTTTTACATCTCCAACTACCAATGTATAAAGTATATCTGTTTTATCACTATCTCTAATTAACTTTATCTGTAATAATTCTTCTTTACTTACGTTTTTGTCTATATCTTTTTTATCTCTATTGTGATTTATTATTGCAAGCTCAATTATTTTATCATATTTCTCATCTTCTATAAACTTTCTAATTAGACCTTGTTTAAATAACACATCTATTCCTAATTTTGCGTGATTTTCGCTTCTAGAATCGACAAATGTATTATATTTTTTTATTTGTTCAAACCTTCCTATATCGTGAAGTAAACCTATTAACTCTGCAAGTTCTACATCTTCTTTGCTTAAATTTAAGCTTTCTGCTGTTTTTTTTGCAATCGCAGATACTCTTTCAATATGAGCAACTTTTAGAGCAATTTTTGGGTTTTCTATATCATAATTTCTTATATATTCTTTAAAAACCTTTTTTGCTTTTTTTATATCTATCATATAAAACACCTCTATTTACCTTTCATTTTTTATTTAATTACAGACCTATTATATAAAATATTTTAAGCTCTTTTTTCTAAATAATAGATTTGATTTGAGTGTTTTTCTAAAATTTTTTCTATATTATCAAGTCTTTCTTGATTTTCTTTGTTTCTTTCTTCATTTCCTGTAATGGCATCAAATAATATATCAAGTTTCTTTCCGTGTTCATATTGTATTACCGCAATATCTCCTCTTAGGCTTCTAATTTCTTGTTGCATAATTTTTATTATTTCTCTTGTATCTTTTCCTTCTAATTCTAATTTATCCAGTCTTTTATTTACTTTTCCTATTTCACTATCAAATTTTCTATTCATTTGTCCAATTTCATTAGTAATTCTTTGATTTATTTTACCTACCTCAATAGTAATTCTTTCATTTATCTTTCCTACCTCAATAGTAATTCTTTCATTTATCTTTCCTATCTCAATAGTAATTCTTTCATTTATCTTATCCACTTCACTAGTAATTCTTTCGTTTATCTTGCCTACCTCATTAGTAATTTTTTCGTTTATCTTGCCTACCTCATTAGTAATTTTTTCGTTTATCTTATTCACTTCACTAGTAAGCCTTTTATTTATCTTATCTACTTCACTAGTAAGTCTTTCATCTATTTTCCTCACTTCGCTAGTAAGAGTTTTAATTTCTACCTCTACTCCATCTATTTTTTTATTTGTTTTCTTTTGTTCTTCATAAATTTTTAGGATAACTGCTCCTATTTCTTGATTATCCATATATTTCCTCCTTGTTAATTTTTATATTTTAATTAACAGATAATATTAGTATAGATTTTTAAGAAAAATTTGTCAAATAATATTTTCTTTAAATTTAATTATTTTTTATAGAAAAACTTAATTTTTCTAATTTTTTCATTTGTATTTAATTTATTTTAAGTAATGTTCATTCTAGGTTCTTTTTTATTAATTTAACCTTATACAAATTTCTAAAAATCATTAAACATCATTTTTATTCTTTTTGGAATATTTCGAGTTTAAGTTTTGATTTTAAAATTATTGAAATAATTTTATATTTTTAATTCATCAAAGTTTTCTTTAAACTAAACTTATATCATTTGTTAATTAATGTAGAAACATTATAATACTTTTTATTTTTCGTGTCAACCATTTCTGTAAACTTTTTATTGTGAATTTTTTGTAACCAAACTGTAATTAAGATTTAATACTTATGAAATATAAATTGCGTTTTTTTATAGTATAATATTTAGTGATAGATTATATTATCAAGGAGATTAATAAATATGAGTGTAGAATCAGATTTAAGAAAAGACGGTATAGAAGTAACTGAAAAGTTAGATACTTTAAAAATAAATTCAATTGCAAGAAATGTTTCTAAAAAATTATGTGATACATTTCCAGAATTTAATTTAAACCAAAATGAATTATTTATAAAACTTTCTAGGTTAAATATGTATAAAGCAACTATGCCTGAAGGTATGGCAGAAGCTAATTATTTTTATAAAAATACTTCTATTTATTTTAATGAACATATTCAAGACGAAGATTTAGAAGAATTTGCAATTCACGAGTGTATTCATTATTTACAAGAAGTTAAAGATAAAAGAAATTATTTACTTAGAATGGGGCTTTGTGATTATACAGAATTTAAAATCTATGGTTTAGGTTTAAATGAAGCAGCTGTACAACTTATGGCTTCTAAAGTTAACGGTATTCCAAAAGAATATGTTAAATATTTTGGTATAAGTTTTGAAACTAATAGCCCTTCATATTACCCTCTAGAGTGTTGTTTAGCTAATCAGCTTGCATATTTAGTTGGTGAAAATATTTTATTTGAAAGTACTTTAAATAGTAATGATAATTTTAAAGAACATTTTGCAAATATAACTTCACCAAAAACTTATATGGCTATTCAAAATGCTTTTGATGATATTTTAAATAATGAAGAGGAAATTATTAAATTAAATAATAGAATTGCAAATACAGATGATAGAAACAAAAAAGTTGACGGTATGCTAGAAAAAATTGACGAATTAAAATCAGAAATTTCATTAACATTTATGAGGACACAAAACTTAATAATTTCTAGTTATTTTGATAATACTTTTAATAATATTTCAACCCTAGAAGATGTTGAAAATTACAGAAGAAAATTATATAATTTCAAAAATTATCTAGGCTCTATGGAAGGTTATACATTTTTTAATGACTACTATGTAAATAAAATGGTAGAATTAGAGAAAAAATATAATGCTATAGAAAATGGAGAAGTTGAAACCGCAATCAAGGTTATTTCTAAAAAAGAAAATATTTTTGTTTCATTATTTAGAACTATTAAAAAATTACTTTTAGGAAACAAAGAGCAAGCAAATATAAATGAATAAAGAAGCTGTTTTAAGCTTCTTTTAATTTTTCTACTATTTTTTTTGCAGCTTCTCTTCCAGAATATGCAGCCCAAGCAACAGTTCCTCTTACCCCTGCTAAATCTCCTCCTGCGTATATTTTGGGGTTTGATGTTTCATAATTTGAATTTACTTCAACATTTCCCCATTTATTTAAAGAAAGGTCTAAATCTTTAACAAATGGTGCAGGACTTGCACCTAGTGCCATTACAACATAATCTGTATCTATTATATAATTACTGTTTTCTACATTTACTGGTGATAATCTTGTATCTCCTTCTTTTTGAATTAATTTTGTTTTTATCAATTCTAACTTTTCTACTTTTTCATTTCCAAGTATTTTTACAATATTATTTTGGAATAAAAATTCTACACCTTCTTTTATTGCATCTTCTACTTCCTTGTCTTCTGCTGGCATTTGCTCTCTTGCTCTTCTATATACGACTTTTACTTCTTTTGCACCTAATCTTTTAATTGTTCTTGCACAGTCCATTGCAACATTTCCACCACCTGCAACAACTACTGTTTTTCCTTCATAATTTGGGTGTGTGTTATATTCTAAAAGTTCATTTCCCCCATATACACCTTTTAGATTTTCTCCTTCTATTCCCATTTTTGACGAACAATTTGCTCCAAAAGATAAAAATATTGCGTCATATTCTTCTAATTCGTTTAAGTTTAGATTTTTACCAAACTCTTTTCCATATTCCACACTTATTCCTAAATCTAAAATATTTTTAATAGTTTTTTCTACTATCTTTTTATCAAGTCTAAACTCAGGTATTCCATACATTAGAAGTCCACCTAAAAAGTTATATTTTTCATAAATAGTAACCTTTACACCTTCTTTTACAAGAAAAGCAGCTAGCGTTAGTCCAGCAGGGCCTCCACCTATTATTGCTACTTTTTTATTTCCTAAAACCTCTTTATTTTTCTCTATTTCTTCTTTCCAAACCTTTGATAAAGAATTTCCTTCTTCCATTGCTTTATCAAAAACAAATGCTTCTAACTCTCCAATTGCTACTGGCTCACCTTTTATACCTCTTACACACGAACCTTGGCATTGTTTCATATGTGGACATATTCTCCCACATACTCCTTGAAGTACAGTTGTTTTACATAGTATTTCATATGCTTTACTAAAATTTCCTTCTTTTACCTCTTTTATAAAGTCTGGTATTTCATTATGAAGTGGACAACCTTTATTTGAACATGGCTTTACTTTACAATTTAAACAATAATTTGCTTTTTCTATTATTTCTTCCATTTTCTACTCCCATTAGTTTATTAACAACATCTATTTTATTATATATATTTATTTTAAGTCAAACTATCTGACTTGCCGTTCAATTCTTTCATTACTAATAATAAATCATTTACAAAATCTATCTTTTTAGTCTCATCTCTTAAAAGAGCTGCTGGGTGCCAAGTTGGCATATATTTAATACCCTTCTTTTCAACCCATTTTCCTCTTGACGCTGTTATTCCATATTCTTTCCCTAAAATATGTTTTAAAGCAACACTTCCTAAAAGTACAATTATTTCTGGTTTAACAAGTATTACTTGATTTCTTAAATAATTCATACAGGCTTCGCACTCATCTTCTTCAGGGTTACGATTTCCTGGTGGTCTACATTTAACAATGTTTGCTATATAAACATCTTGCCTATTTAACCCTATTGCCTTAAAAGCTAAATTCATAAGTTTACCGGCACGACCTACAAAAGGCTCTCCGAAGCCTATCTTCGTCCGCACCAGGTCCTTCACCTATAAACATTAATTTCGCATTTTTATTACCTGTCCCAAAAACTATATTTTGCCTACCTGTACATAATTTACATTTTTTACAATCAATAATTGATTTTTCTAAATCTTCCCAATTGTCAAACATATCTTACTCCTTTTATTACAACATTTATTTAACACATTTTTCTAATAAGATTATTTTTTCTTCTGTATCTGTATCTATTTTAGCATTTGTTCCAATTGGTATCACTATTTTTTCTTCAATATGTCCAAAATTATCTGACTTTATAATAGGAAAATTATATTTATCGCCAATAACATCAAAAATAATTTGCTCTAAAGAAATATTACTTTCGTGATTATAACTGCCTATCCATAAACCACTTATTTTATCAAAAACACCATTTTGTTTCATATAATATAAATAATTATAAGCAAGAGCAGGTCCTGTTTCAAAGCCTAATTCTTCTATAAATAATATTTTATTATTAAAATCTATTTTATATTTGCCTTCTACAAGTCCTCTTGTTAAGCTAAGATTTCCACCAACTAATTTACCAGTTGCAACACCTTTTTTTAGAACCTTATAATCTTTGGAGTTGCCTAAATTAGTATCACAATCAACAAAACGTTTTATAGCTTCATTAAAACTAAAGTCAGTTTCATCAGTTGCAATTGTTTTAAAATTAGTACCGCTAAATGTAACAATTCCAGTTTTCGCAGTTATAATATTTGTAATTGATGTTATATCACTATAACCACATATAATTTTAGGGTTTTCTTTTATTAAATCATAATCTAAGTAATCAAAAGTAGAATTTGAATTTTCTCCACCTTTAGCGCACCATATCATTTTTATATCTTTGTTTGCAAACATATAATTTATATCATCTGCTTTTTCTTTAGCACTACTACTATAACCTAAACTATTTGAAAAAACATTTTTAGAAAATTCTACTTTAAAACCTTTTTCTTCAACCTTCTTTTTAGCTAGCATAATTTCGTCTATATTTTCACCAATTATAGGGTCAGAAGGTGCGACAACACCTATAGTATCTCCTATATTTAATTTGTTTGGAATAATCATATTTTCTCCTTTTACTTTTTATTTTTTTCTTTTTTATTTTTCTTTCCTTTTATATTTATAATTATTTTAACCCAATTAAAGCAGTATTTAAACCATAATTTTCTTTTTCTGCTCTATATGAGTGTAAAATTTCAGGGTTACACATTGTACATATTTTGCTATCTATTATATTTTCTTCTTTTATACCAATATTTTTTAAAATAATTTTATTAATTAAAACAGTATCAATATTCCACTTTTTTCCTATAACTTTTTCCTCTATTATTTCTTTTAAATTTTCTTCTTCTAATTCTTGAAATTCTCTTAAAAACATATCTTTAACATTTTTTTCAACCTCAAAATGGCATTTTCTAATAGAAGGGCAAATACATACAATAATATCTTCTTTATTACACTCAAACTCTTTTACCATTTTTTCTACTGTTTTAACAGAAATTCTTTGAAGTGTACCTTTCCAACCAGAGTGCGTATTTGCAATTACTTTCTTTACAGGATCGAAAAATAATAAAGAAATACAATCAGCACTTGTTGTACTAAGAACTATGTTTTTCTTATTTGTAATTAAACCATCTATGTTTTCATATTCTTTCATATTAAAATCTGGTTCATTTTTGTTAATTTTATCATAAACAGATGTAACATTATTAGTATGTCTTTGAATACCTTTTACTAAATTTCTATAATCTAAGCCTATATTATCACATAAATCTTTATAATTATTAATAACTTTTTCATATTCAATTTTATTATTTTCATAATTTTTAGAAGAAGTTCTGAAATTAGCATTTGTACCTAAAGAGTAACAATGTGAAATAACATCACTATATTCTAGTAATCTTCTAAATTGTAAATACTCTATATCACCATTTTTAATATGAATAACTGTATCATTAGATAACTCCATTTTTCCTCCTTGAGACATTTTAGGGACGGGGAGTTTTTTTCTCATTTTTGAATTATTTTACATTTGAAACAAAAAATGCCCCGTCCCCATTTTGTCTCATTTTATTTAATATATCATCTTTTGTTTTTTTGTCTATGTAATTATATTTATTATTATTTAGTTTAGGGTTAAAACCACATATTGTTTTATATTCACAATATTCACAAGGTGTTTTTCCTTGTTTATTATATGGTTTTAAATCTATTTTTCCACTTAATATTTCTTTTGATATGTCTTTTATTGTTTTATAAATATATTCTTGTAAAATTTTAAACTCTTCTTGTTTTACCCCATTTGTATTTCTTTGGTTTATTTCTCCTTTTGTTGTTATTCCAGCAGGTATCAGATTTGATGTTCCTGATTTTAATGTATTGTCGTTCATTTTAATTATTTTTACATCTGCAATAATTAGCCCTTTCATTTTAAAATTTTTTCTTATCATTTCTTCTATTTCATCTTCATTTAATCTCTTATCCGCATTCGCCATTTGTTCTAACAACGAAAAATAAAATATTCCTGCTGGCATTATATCTTCTTTTCTACAAATTGCATCTGTATATGTTAGAAGTTGTATTTGAAGCCCTGCATATACTTCGTTTAAATCTATATTTTTTGCTGATGATTTATAATCTATTATTCTTAAATATTTTCCATCTTCATTTTTAGCTGTATCTATTCTATCTATTTTTCCTGTTATTTCTATTTTTTTACCATTATCTAATTCTAAAATAATTGGCTCATATTTTCCCTTTTCTCCGAATTCTACTTCTGTTCCACTTACTTCAAAATCACTATTTACAATTGTTATAATTATATATTTTAAAGCCTTTGTTATTATTCTTTTTAATCTTCTAACTAACACCTTATATTTAGCTGTTGCTGTAAATATAAAGTTTTTATTTAAATTTAAACTCTCATCTATAATATTAGAAACTATTTCTAATATTTTATCTTCTTCAATTTCTGCTAAATTTATATCTTCTTCTCTTACTACTTTAAAGAAGCTGTCTATTGTTTCGTGCATAAATGAACCTGTATTAAAACTTTGTACTTTCAATGTTTCTTTTTCTTTTAACTTTAACCCATATTGTAAATAATATGAAAATGGACATCCTCTATATTTTTCTAATCTTGATATACTTGTTTTTAAAGTATTTCCATATAATTTATCTATATTTTCTTGTTTTATTTTTTCTGGCAAGTTTGTATAATTTAAACCTTGCATATCACTTGTAAGCTTTTTATTCCACTCTTCTTGACCTTTATAGTAATTATATATTTGGTACCATATTTCATCTATTTTTTCTTTGTTCTTTATTTTTGCTATATTTTCTATTAATTCTTCGTATGTAACTTTTTTATTTACAATTTCATATTTTTTATTTATAACATCACTTTCTTCTTTCATTTTAGGAAACATTTT
>CALXEY010000028.1 GCA_944387455.1 uncultured Clostridia bacterium | reverse complement strand
TCAAACAAAAAATTAGTACCAGAAGCTATGACTGCTTTAGATAAATTCAAATATGAAGTAGCTAGTGAAGTTGGTGTTAACTTAAAAGACGGATATAATGGTGACATTTCAGCTAGAGACGCTGGTAAAATAGGTGGACAAATGGTTAAGAAAATGATAGAACAAGCTGAAAGAAATATGAAATAGTTTTAATTAACTATTTTAAGGTAGGAAGTTATATTTTGCTTTTACATAAAAGGCAGGATATGATTTCCTGCCTTTTCTACTTTAGAAAAACCAGTTATTTGCTAACTGGTTCTTTTTGTATATTATATAATAAATGATTTCTCAATTGCTTTTTATATAATATTCCCCGCATTAGCCGTAATGCTTTTAATTTTTAAGGACCTGCTCCTAAAAACAGGTGGGTGCCTACCTAAATATTCCTGGGCTTCTTACTATATAATGTAAGCTTGCACGCCATATTTGAGAGATCAGCCCCTCTTAATGTTTGTTGGTTCTAAAAATTAAGTCTACACGTACTACGCAGGGCAACTTTTCTTTTAAGTTGTTTTTATTTTAGCATAAGAATTTTATATAATCAAATCTAAATTCTTTCTAAAAAATTCATTTTTTATTTATTATATATAATTACCTTCTTTTTTTATAATTATTCTCTTTTAATCTAATTTTTTTGATATTTGATTTTTTTATTTTTTTATGGTAAAATGTATTAAGTTTGTGAGATAATTTATTTATCTCTTTTTTCTTTTTTATATTTTCACTTTTTATTTGTTCTTTAGTTTCTCTTGATAGTAATTTCCTACATTACATATAATAATATGCATAAAAATTGTAATAAACTTCCTAATAATATAAATAAGTGAAATACTGAGTGCATATATTTATGTTTTTTACCTACCCCATAAAGTATTGCTCCAATTGTATATGCTATTCCACCTAATAATAGTAAAACAAAACCTGCTGTCCCAAGTAATTGTGGTAATAATGTTATTTTAAATACAATACACCAGCCCATTACTAAATAACATATCATTGAAAATACTTTAAACTTTTTTATATCAATTGAGTTTAATACTATACCTAAAATTGCAAAAGCCCATATTACTCCAAATATTACCCAACCAGATGCTGTATCATATTCACGTATTGTACATAATGCAAATGGTGTATATGAACCAGCGATTAGTAAAAATATAGAACAATGGTCTAATACTTGAAATACCTTTTTTGAATATCTTTTTGGACTTAAACCATGATATATACTAGACATTGTATATAATATAATCATAGTAACTCCATAAATAGCTCCACTAACTACACCATATACATTTCCTCTTATTGCAGCAAAAACTATACATAGTACTGTTGCTACAATTCCTAGTACTGCACCTACTATGTGCGAAGTCATATTAAAAATTTCTTCTCCTTTTGTATACTTAGGAAGTATTCTATCTCTTAATTTTATTCTTTCCATATTTCACCTCAATTTTTTGCTATTATATCACCTCTTTTTTTATAAGTAAAGACTTTATTCTTTAATCTCTTTTGCAAGCTTTCCTATTGCTTTTGTTTCAATTCTAGATACATAAGAACGTGATATTCCCAGCATATTTGCGATTTCATTTTGTGTTTTTGGTTTTTTACCACCAAGTCCAAACCTTAATTCTAATATTGTTTTTTCCCTTGTTTTTAAAACTTTTTTCATTTTCTCATATAAAAGTTTTATTTTCATTTTAATATCTACTTCATCTTCTATATTTCTTTCGTTATTTTCTAAAACTTCTTGAAGTGTTACTACATTATCATCTTTATCTTTTCCAATTGGTTCATTTAAATACACTTCTGCTCCTAATTTTTTATTTGCTCTTAAAAACATTAATATCTCATTATCAATACATCTTGCAACATATGTAGAAAGTCTCGTATTTTTTTCTATATTAAAACTATTTATTCCTTTTATTAAACCAATAGTTCCAATTGATATTAAATCATCTTGTTCTACTTTTGCAGTAGAATATTTTTTAGCAACGTGAGCAACTAATCTTAAGTTTCTTTCTATTAAAATATTTCTTGCATCAGTATCTCCTTTTGCCATTTGTTCTAAATAATTTTTTTCTTCTTCTTTTGATAGTGGTTCTGGAAATAAATTTCCTCCTTGAATATATCCGAACTGCAAATACAGCTGTCCTTAAAAATTCAAAAAAGCCATATAAACCTGTAAAACAAAGTGCTGATAACATAAATGCACCCCCTATCTAATAACTATTTCCATTATATGTATAAAAAATATAAAAGTGCCTGACCATAAAAATTATTATTTTAAGAATTTTTTTATATTTTTTAAATAATATTTAAAGAGGTGTTTTTATGGCATTTTTATTAAATTGTATAAAAGGAATATTCATTGGAAGTGGTGCAATACTTCCTGGTATTAGTAGTGGTGTTATTTGTATTGTTTTTGGTTTATATGAAAAACTTTTAGATAGTTTATTAAACTTTTTTAAAGATATTAAAAATAATTTTAAATTTTTATTTTCTATTATATTAGGAATTGGAATTGGTGTTTTAATTTTCAGTAATTTTTTAAATTATTTTTTAACTACATATCCATTACAAACAAAATCTATTTTTATAGGTTTAATTTTAGGTAGTATACCTTCTTTATTAAAAGAAGCAAATACAGATACTTATTTAAAAAAGATTGATTTTTTATTTCTTTTATTTTCTTTTTTAATTGGTATTTTTTTAGTTGTTTTAGAAAAATATATTCCAGATAATTTTTCTAATTCTTTTAATTTTTTATATTTATTTATATCAGGTTTTGTAATGTCTATTGGCGTTGTTATTCCTGGTATTAGTAATACAATTATTTTAATGCTCCTTGGCGTTTATAATATTTATTTAAGTTCTCTTTCTAATATATATTTACCTGTTCTTATTCCTATGGGGGTGGGGCTTTTATTTGGTTGTCTTGTTTTTATGAAATTAACTAATTTTTTACTAAAGAATTTCCATACTAAAACTTTCTTTTCTATTATTGGTTTTTCTTTAGGCTCCATTTTTGTGCTTATTCCTAATATTTCTTCTTTTTTAAGCTTTAGTATTTTCTTTCTTTCTATTTTACTTGGGTTTGCAATTTTTTCTTTATTTAATAAGAAAGTTTAGAAAAATAGATAATTAATTTTTATTACTTTTCTTAAAACTTTCTTGTTTTTATATCATAATTATGATATAATTTATCCATATTATATAAAGGAGGTTTTAATATGCCACTAATTATACCTTGTGCAGATTTAAGAAATAATTACAATAAAATTTCTCAAATTTGCCATAAAACAAATGAAGCTATATATATTACAAAAAATGGATCTAATGATTTAGTTCTTCTTAGTGATGAGGCTTATAATCAATTAAGTAAAGCTTCTTATGAGACAGAGGAAGAAAGAATTGATAGATTAATTTCAGAACATTTTAATAAATATTATTCTTCTTTTGAAAAATTCAAAAAAGATATTTATAAAAAAATTGATTTTGCTCTTAACGAAATCGAAAATGGAAAAGCTATTCCTATGGAAAAAGTTGTTTCAGAAATGGAGGCGAAATATAATGACAACAAAACTGTTTAAGGTTAACTGGTCTCCTTCAGCTTATGCTGATTTACAAAATATTTATTATTATATTAAAAAATTTTTTAAAGAACCTGAAATCGCAAATAATTTATCAAAAAAAATATTAAAATCTATTTCTGATTTATCTTATTTTCCAGAAAAATACCCTAAAATAAAATATAAATCAAAAAATATAAGAAAAATGCTAGTCAATAATTATGTTATAATTTATGAAATAAATAACAATACAAATATAGTTTCCGTCTTACATATTTTTAATAATAGACAAAATTATTTTTATTATTTATAATTTTTAATTCTAATTTTAAATTCCAAAATTCTCTAATTTTCAAATTTGTAAATTTAAATTATATTAAAAAGTTACAGTTTTATATTTTTTCTTTACTTTTTATAATATCAAAAATGAGACAAAAAATGGGTGTCCCATATTGTCTCATTTTTTTCTTCTTATTATAAAGTCTTTTTCACATTTTATAGGTAATTGTATTTTTACTTTTTGTCCTTTTACTCCTGGGCTTATTTCTGTTATTTCTTCATTTGTTTCATAATCATATAATTTTTCTATTTTAAACTTATATGGCTTTATTTCATTTGGTATAATTATTTCTAATTCATCTCCTACTGATAATTTATTTTTTATTTCGATTGTAGAAATTTCATTATTATATTCTACAACTTTTCCACCAAATTCATAGTTTTCATTATACTGCCTTCCACCATATTCTTGGATATCTTTATTATTTCTATCGTTAAAATAAAATGTTGTTAAACCTCTTGTTTTTACTTTTTCTAGTTCATTTAAATATTTTGTATAATCATAATTTTTAGGGTCTTTTATATAATCATCAATTGCATTTCTATATGCGTTTATCACACTTGCTAAGTAATATTCTGTTTTTAATCTTCCTTCTATTTTTAAGCTATCTACTCCCATATCTATTATTTCTGGTAATTCTTTTATTAAGCATAAGTCTTTAGAAGAAAAGATGCTTGTTCCATATTTATCTATTTCTATTGGCATTAATTCTCCTGGGTTATTTTTCTCTTCAGCATATAAATTATATGACCACCTACAACTTTGTGCACAATCTCCTAAATTTGCGCTTCTACAAGATAAGAAATCACTTAAAAAACATCTTCCAGAAAATGCAAAACATATTGCTCCGTGTATAAATATTTCTATTTCCATATCTTCTGGTTTATTTTCCATTATGTATTTTAATTGTTCTTTATTCATTTCTCTTGCCATTATCATTCTCTTGCAACCGTTTTTATACCAAAAATTTGCAGAGTGAAGGCTTATTATATTACTTTGTGTACTTACATTAATTGGTACACTTGGTGAATATTCTTTTAATACATCTATTACTCCACCGTCTGCTGCAATTATTCCGTCTGGTTTTAATATTTCTAATTTTTTTGCCATTTCTATTATTTCAGGATATTTTTCATCCCAAGCAAATATATTAAGTGTTACATACACTTTTTTTCCTATGCTATGTGCATATTTTATTGTTTTTTCTAAATCATCATCTTTCATATCTGCTCTTGTTCTTAATGATAATTCAGATGTTCCACAATAGATAGCATCTGCTCCATACATAAATGCTATTTTTGCTTTTTCATAAGAACCTGCTGGTGCTAATAATTCTGGTTTTTTCATATATATTTCTCCTAACTATTTTATTTTTTCTTTTAAATTTACATATTATATATTAACATATTTTTTAATTTTTTTCAAACAAAGAACACCACTAAATTCTAGTAGTGTTCTTTTAAGATTATTCTTTTATATCCTGCTTCCTCTCTTCCCTGCATTTTTCCATTACTCTATGTTTATCAACAATTTCTTTTATGTTGTAAATGCATATTACTATTCCCACAAGTGCTACTATCCAAAAAGTTCCTGGAAATGTATAAAACCAAATACATTTGATATAACATATCCTCCATCATACGCATCTGGATAATCTTTTTGGATGGAAACAATATTTTCCTCACTATCAAAATAGATGCTTACCTCATACCTCCCTTTGCTGAAATTAAAGACATAGTAACCGTCTATTTCACTTTTTGAAAAATTAGAATAATCAACCTCCCCATTATTGGCTATCTCTTCTAAAGTAAGACCATTATCCTCAATTCTTTTAGCCTTTTTGTCTAGAATTTCTATAGATTCCTGTCTATTCTCTCCAGAAATTTCTTTGTTAATTTCACTAACAAAGCCTGGAATAGTTAATAAACCAGCACCAATAATAAGGATTACACAGAAAATAATTGTAGCAAGATTTTTTAGAATATCTTTTACCATTTTTCCTCCTTTAATTAAAGGATTGCCTAAACTTATATAGTAAACTAGCTTATAGCTAGGTAACAAAGGAAATATGTATAAAATATGGCATTATTATACTATAATTATGTGGGTTTGTAAGGCATATTTGTATTTTTATGTAAATTATGTTATACTTATTATATTATACAATAATGTATAATATAGTAGTTAGGAGATAACGATGAACAACGAGCTTAAGCATATTAATTCTTTTCTTAGAATTATTAAAGCACAAAACAAGAAAATAGAGGCTGAACTAGAACTTATTGAGATTCTTTGTGAATACGGAAACACTGCTGAAGCAAAACAGCTTATTTCCAGAGTTTGTAAAGACATAACAGCTCTAACAGCTCAAGATTGGTATGAAAAACTGTTAACTGAGCTTAAAGTTCTTTCTACCAAACTCTAGAAATCTCCAAAAAGACCAGCAATTGCTGGTCTTACTTTATTTTATAATATTTTCAACTTTTTACTATCTTTACTATTTTTCACTACTTTTTTTAAATTTAGTTATTGCTAAACCGTCTCCTACTTCTAATATTTTAGTATCCAAATTTTCATTTTCTGTTGTTTCTTTAATATATTCTCTTAAATTTCTAACTGCAGTACGTTGTTTATGTTTATTATAATCACTTAAAACATATCCTTTATATAAAATATTATCTGCAAATATTATACCATCTTTTGAAAGTAATCTCAAAGCTTCTTTTAAGAAAAACGGATATTTACCTTTAGCTGCATCAATAAAAATAACATCATATTTACCTTCTAAAGTTGGTAAAATTTCCACTGCATCTCCTTCTAATATATGTATTTTATCTTCTAATTCCATTTTCTTTATATTTTCTTTTGCTTCTTCTACTCTTTCATGTTCTCTTTCTATTGTATCAATTATTCCATTTTCTTCTAAAACTTTAGTAAAACAAATAGCAGAATAACCAACTGCTGTTCCTATTTCTAATATTTTTTTAGGTTTATTATTTTTTAAATATTCTTCTATTACTTCTAAAGTATCGTCCATTATTATTGGAATATGTTCTTCTAAAGCTTTTTCTTTTATTTCTTCTAACGCTACTAAATTCATAATTTCCTCCATTTGAGACAATTTGGGACACCCATTTTTTGTCTCATCTAACTTAAAATGAGACAAAAAGTGGGTGTCCCGAAAAATCTCATTTTCTTCTTGCTGCTCTTTCTCTTTCTTTTGTGTCTAATATTTTCTTTCTTAGTCTTATTGATTTTGGTGTTACTTCTACTAATTCGTCATCTTGTATAAATTCTATTGCTTGCTCTAAGCTCATTTGTATTGGTGGCACTAAACGTAATGCTTCATCTGAACCTGATGCTCTTGTGTTTGTTAAATGTTTTTCTTTACATACGTTTATACTTAAGTCTTCTCCTCTAGAGTTTAGACCTACTATCATACCTTCATACACATCTACTCCTGGTCCTATAAATAAGTCTCCTTTATCTTGTGCATTATATAAACCATATGTTACTGATTTTCCTGCTTCAAACGCTACTATTGTTCCTCTAACTCTCGCTTGTATTTCTCCTTTATATGGTTCATATCCATTAAAGATATGGTTCATTGTTCCTTCACCTTTTGTGTCTGTTAAGAATTCTGTTCTATATCCTATTAGTCCTCTTGAAGGTATTTTGAATTCTATTTTTGTATGTCCATCTTCTGCTGGTTCCATATTTGTCATTTCTGCTTTTCTTCTACCTAGTTTTTCTATTACATTTCCTACACAGTCATCTGGTACATTTACGACTAAATCTTCTATTGGTTCACATTTTTCTCCATTTATTTCTTTTATAATTACTTTTGGTCTTGATACTAATAATTCAAAACCTTCTCTTCTCATTGTTTCTATTAATACTGATAAATGTAATTCTCCTCTTCCTGATACTTCGAAACTATCTGCTGAATCTGTTTCTTTTACTCTTAATGATACATTTCTTTCTAGTTCTTTAAATAATCTGTCTCTTATATGCCTTGATGTTATAAATTGTCCTTCTTTTCCCGCAAATGGTCCATTGTTTACACTAAATGTCATTGATACTGTTGGTTCATCTATATCTACAAATGGTATTTTTTCAGGATGATTAAAATCACATATTGTGTCTCCTATGTTTATTTCTGGTATTCCTGCTATTTCTATTATGTCTCCTGCTTTTCCAACTTCTACTTCTACTTTATTTAGACCCATATGTGTATATACTTTTGCTATTTTTCCTTGAGATATTTTGTCTTCTCTTCCACATATTGAAACTGGCATACCAACTTTCATTTCTCCACGTTCTACTCTTCCTACTGCTATTCTTCCTACATAGTCGTCATAGTCTATGTTTGATACTAGCATTTGTGCTGGTCCTTCTTCATCACAATTAGGTGCATCTATTGTGTTTATTATTGTTTCAAACAAACAATGTAAATCATTGCTTTCATCTTCTAAATTCATTTTTGCTATTCCATTTTTTGCTGATGCATATACTACTGGGAAGTCTAATTGTTCATCTGTTGCATCTAATTCTATAAATAGTTCTATTACTTGATCTACTACTTTTTCAGGAGTTGCTCCTGGTCTATCTATTTTATTTATTACTACTATTGGTTTTAGACCTAACGCTAATGATTTTTTTAATACTTCTCTTGTTTGTGGCATTGCTCCTTCAAAGGCATCAACTAATAAAAGTACTCCGTCTACTTCTTTTAGTACTCTTTCTACTTCTCCTCCAAAGTCTGCGTGACCTGGTGTGTCTACTATATTTATTTTTACATCATTATACATTACTGCTGTATTTTTAGATAATATTGTTATTCCTCTTTCTTTTTCTAAGTCATTTGAGTCCATTACTCTTTCTTGTACTTGTTCATTATCTCTAAACACGTGACTTTGTTTAAGCATTGCGTCTACTAATGTTGTTTTTCCGTGGTCTACGTGTGCTATTATTGCGATATTTCTTATGTTTTTATTGTTCATTTTTTACCCCTTCTTTTTTACAAAAAAATAGACTTAAATCTCCTTTAAATCTTAAATATTATATACCTAATAAACAAATTTGTCAATAGTAAATAAAACACAAAAAAAGCAAAAAGCTAGTAATTTTAAGCTTCTTGCCTTTTATTTTTTCCTTTTATCTTACCTTTTCTTTATTTTTTCTCATATATTTAAAAGAAGGCTATTCACCTTCTTTTAATAATCTTTCAAACCTTTTGCCAGATATATATTCTAATGTTGGAACAAGAAGTAAATTGTATCTGTTAATAAGTTTAATGTATTCTTTTCTATTATTTACCTTTTTCATCTTTTGTAGAGATTTCTTATATGCTTGTTTCATATTCATATATACCATCTCCCTTTTTTTATTCATTTTATCACATTTTTTGTAAAAAATTTGTCGAAACTTGTCAAATTTTTAAAAAAAGATAGCATTTTGCTATCTTTAAAAATTAAAATATAAAATAAGTCCACCTATTATAACAATTAGAAAACCTAATATTTTTAGACCACTACTACCCTCGTTTTGGTCTCCAAAACCAAAGAACTTCTTTGTAATTAAACGTGCATCATAAATTAGAATAACACCAGCAAGTATCATAATTGCTGAAATTAACATCATAACTACCTTAAACATAATATCTACATCCCTTTTTTAATTTTACTTAAATCTTTTACCTCTATGTTTCTTCCTTGAAGCTCTTTCTTGGTCTAAATACATATTATCATAATCATCTAAAAATTGTTTTCTTGCTTCCTCTTTAGTCCAAGTTATTTCATCATCATCGTTATTATCATCTATATTATTATCTTGTTCTTCTATATCCTCTTCATCTTGTTTACTTTTTACTTTATAATCTTCTTCTTCGTCATCATCATAGTTTAGTCCTGAAAAAGGTATAGTATACTCTTGTTCCCATCTTTTCTTTCTTTTATGGCTAATTATAATTGCAATAACAATTATTAAAACAATTACACCTACAGCAACTCCAATAATAATCATCTTTTTTTGTTCTTCTTGTTTTTTTGCTTCTTCTTTCTCTCTTGCTATAGCTTCTTCATCGACTAAACTTTTATTTACAGTTACTTGGTATGTTGCAACATTATCTCCATTAGCAGCTGTAACTAAGATAGTAACAATATTTTCCCCTTCTTGTAAATTATCATTACCAGTTATTTCTACTGTATAATCAGAATTTGTTGCAACAGCATCTACATTAAGTTCTTTTCCTTCTCCTATATATTTTGCAGTATATTCATACACATTTGTACTAAAAGCTGGGGATAACTCTAAATCTCCTATTTTTAAAGAAGATAAACCTTCACCAGAACTTACCGCTTCCCCTCCTGTTGTTTCTCCTTCTTCACTACTACTACTTGCTACACCTTCTCTTGTAACATTTATTGTATAAATTTTCTCAGTACCGTCTTCTGCAGTAACGACTACAGATAAATCATTTAACCCTTCTGTTAATTTTTTAGTCCCTAAACCGCTTATTTTAGACTTACTATCTTGTGCAGTTGCATACACTTCTACTTCTTCTACATCATTTGGAACAGTTACATCATATGAAGTTGTTCCAACTTTGAACCCTGAGAAATCGTATTCTGTAGGTCTTATTCCTAACATAGATAAATTAGCATTACTAGACTCTGCTTGTGTTTCTTCGGCTCCATCTGTTTTGCTTGTATTACTATTAGTACTTGTTCTATTTGTTTTTTCATCTAAAGTATTTTCTTCTACTTTTAAATAATTGTTTTCTTCTACTTTAGCAATTTCTACTGAACTTGTAAAAATTACCCCTAAATAACATAAACTACTTATAATTAAAACTGTTATTATTAATAAACTTAAATTAAACCCTCTTTTATTTTTATGTTCCATAGTATCCTCCTAAATTTCCTTTGTTATGATAATCGCATTATATCATTTTCGATTTTTTTCGTCAATAAATTTTGAATTTTTTAAATTTTGCTATAAGAAAAATTAAAGCCTTTAATTTCACAAAAAAGTATGTGCATTTGTAGATACACATACTTTTTTTGTTTTTTAAACTTATATTTTAAACTTTAAATTGCTAGCATACTCAAAAGAAATATTTTCATATCTTTTTGTTTTCTTCCAAGCATCTTCATTATGAGACATCTCAGAAATTTCAGTTACCTTTTTGTCTTTTAGTAATTTAATTGTTTTATTGATTATTTTTATTTCACTATCACTAAATTTACTTAAATCATAATTTTTATTACTTACAATTTTAGTAATAGTGCCGTTTTCATTTTCGTAATCTTCTCTTTTATATTTATCATCTAATAAGGAAATTTCGTTATATTCTTGGTTTATAATAGTTGGTCCGTATTTTTCGTGTTCATATGTTAAACCAGTAATTGATACCGTTCTTTCATTAAATGATAACATATCTATATACCACAAATATTTATTTAAACTTGTAATAGTTAAATTTTTAACTTTACTTGATATATATGAAATGATATTTTCTATTTTATCTAAATCAAATTCCTTATAGCCATTATATATATCTGGTTTTCTATATAATGTTTGTTCTATATGTTCTCTAAACAATTCTTGAATATCTTTTTTATTTACGTGTCTTTCCTTATTATTTAATATTATCTTCTCATAAGTTTTTTTAGTTATATTCTTTTTATCATATGCTTCTTCTACTTTTTTAACAAACTCGTGCTCATTTTCTATTAATAATTTCAAATAATCACTTTGAGACTTTGTTGGTAAAGAACCTCTTTCATATTTATTAATAGTCATTTTACCAAACCCTAAAATATAAGTTAACTCTCTTTGAGATATATTATATTTTTTTCTTAAATTCACTATATCTTGTGGTTTAATAATATCTTCTTTACTTCTATATATATCATATATTCTTTTATTATTTTCGTTTTCAATATCACTTATATATAAGTCATTACCACATTTTTTACATACAGGAACATTTTCGTATGTATCTACTACCACACCCCTAAATTCTTTAATATCTCTTTTTTCTAAATCATATTCAACATCTTTTCTACAATATGGGCAATATACCTTCATTTTACTTCACCTCTTCATATTTTCCAAACTCGTGTACTGATAAGCATATAGATTTTTCTGTACTTTCTATTCTTATTTTAACATATAATTTCAGATTTTCATATAGTGGAGAAAATTTAAATATCCAGCCACTATATTGAGGGTCTCTGTCCTCTTCTGGTCCCGAAAAACAATCTTCTACAGAAAGATTTCTTATAATATTCTTTATATCCTCATCTATAAGATTATATTCTCTCATAAATTCTATATTCTTTTTTGTTCTAACAATAATAAATTTATCTCCGCAATTATCTTTATCTAATATCCTTTTTATTTGCAGTAAACTCTTTTTTTTAATCTGATCTCCTATTGCTTCCATTTATCCGCCCCCTTTTGCCTCTTTTAAATGGCAATTATATTTTATCATAACTTATTATCTAAGTCAAATATATTCTCATTTTTGTGGTAATTTTTTTGAATATCAAAATACAGAATAAAATTTTGACAATATCTATTTTTAGAAAACTTAAATACTAATCTATAACTACTTACATCAGAATTTTAGAAATCATAGTATTATCAATATGTTTTATAAATTCATAATTCATCTAATTATTTAAAAAGCTAGCTTACAGCCAAGAAAAAATTATTTCATTTTTTTACTTTAAACTTAAAGGAAACTTAACTTGATTAAAATTTAAAATTATTGTAAAATAATATTATTAAAATGGTTTGAAGGAAGTGAAAAAAAATGCAAGGAATAGGAATTGGTGAAAGTGATTTTAAAGTTTTAAGATTAAAAAATTATTATTTTATAGATAAATCTTTGTATATAAAAGATATAATAGATAATACTAGCAAAGTAATATTAGTTACAAGACCTCGTAGATTTGGAAAAACTTTAAATATGAGTATGTTAAGATATTATTTTGATATAAAAGGAAAAGATAATAAAGAATTATTTATAGATTTAAAAATAATGAAAGAAGATGAATTTTATACATCTAAACTTGGATATTATCCAGTAATATATGTAACATTAAAAGATTTAACAGGAATTAGTTTTGAGGAAATGTTATTACAATTAAAAACAGAACTTGTAGAAGTTTTTATTGATAATGCAGATTTATTAAATAGTACAAAATTATTAGATGTAGAAAAAGAAATGTTCAGTACAGTTTTAAATTTAAAAGCGAATAAAATAGAACTACAAGGAGCATTAAAATTATTATCCAAATTATTATATAGAGAATATGGAAGACCAGTAATATTATTAGTAGATGAATATGATGTGCCTTTACAGTCAGCTTATGTAAAAGGTTATTATGATGAAGCAATAGAATTTTTAAAAGGTTTTTATAATGTAACTTTTAAAGATAATCAGTATTTAGAAAAAACAGTATTAACTGGAGTATCAAGAATTGCAAAAGAGAGCCTATTTAGTGGTATGAATAATTTTAAAGTATATACAATAATGGATAATGAATTTGCAGATGACTTTGGAATAACAACAGAGGAAATGAAAAAAGTAATTTCTGATTTTAATGTTGAAGAAGATGAAGAAAAAATAAAAAAATGGTATGACGGATATAAAATAGGAAATGTAGAAGGAATATATAACCCTTGGAGCATATTAAATTATTTAACAGATAAACAGCTAAAACCATATTGGGTAAATACAAGCTCAAATGATTTAATAAAAATGACATTTAGAAAATCAAACTCATTAAAAGAAAAGATGATAAAATTATTAAATGATGAACCAGTCGAAGTAACAATAGATTTAGAAACAATAATAGTAGGAATAGAAAATAGAGAAGAAAATATATGGGGGTTAATGTTACAAACAGGATATTTAAAAGTAGAAGAAGTAGTAAGTTTAGAAGAAAGAAGATATAAAGTAAAACTTCCAAATAATGAAATAAAAGATTTATTCAGAAGTATAATAAGAGATTGGTTTAGTAATAAAGTAGAAGGAAATGATTTAAGAAGTATTTTAGAAGATTTAATAACATTAAGATTAGAAGATTTTGAAAGAAAATTCAAAAAATTAGTAGTAGAAATGTTTAGCTTTTTTGATGTAGGAGAAAATACAGCAGAAAACTTTTATCACGCATTTGTACTAGGAATGCTAGTAGGTTTAAAAGATAAATATTTTGTTAAATCTAATAGAGAATCAGGCTATGGTAGATATGATATAATGCTAGAACCAAAAGATAAAAATGGAAATAGTTTTATAATGGAATTTAAAATAGCAGAAGATATGGAAGAAGAAAGTTTAGAAAAGCTAATAGAAGAAGCAAAAAAACAAATAGAAGAAAAGAAATATGAACAAGAACTTAAAGAAAGAGGTTTTATAAATATAACAAAAATGATATTTGCATTTAAAGGAAAAGAGGTTAAAATGGAAATTTTTTAATTATATAATTTAAAAGAAATAATCAGAAATTTTTCTGATTATTTTTTTGTCGAAATATTTGTATTTATTTTTTTTAATGATATAATAATAAAAAAAGTTATTGGAGGAAAATATGATAGAATTACTTGCTCCAGCAGGAAATTTTGAGTGTCTAAAAGCTGCTGTACAAAATGGTGCAAATAGTGTTTACTTTGGCTCTAATTATTTTAGTGCAAGAGCCTTTGCTAGTAATTTTAATGATGAAAACTTAAAAAAAGCAATTGAGTATGCTAAAATTCGTGGCGTAAAAACATATTTAACATTAAACACATTAATAAAAGATAATGAATTTGATGAAGCAATTTTACTTGCAAGCAAAGCATATGAATATGGAATAGATGCAATACTTGTACAAGATTTAGGTCTAGCAAGAAAATTAATAAAACTATTTCCAGACTTACCAATACACGGAAGTACACAAATGACAGTACATAACTTAAATGGTGCTTTAGAATTACAAGAACTTGGTTTTAAAAGAGTAGTACTTGCAAGAGAATTATCATTAGATGAAATTACATATATAGCAAAAAATACAAATATAGAAATAGAGTGTTTTGTACACGGTGCTTTATGTATATCATATTCAGGACAATGTTTATTTTCTAGTATGCTTCGGTGGTCGTTCTGGTAATAGAGGAAAATGTGCAGGACCTTGTAGGCTTCCATATAAACTTATAGAAAACAATAAAGAACTTGACTCTGGATATTTATTAAGTACAAGAGATTTATGTGGTATTGATTATATACCAGATTTTATAAAAGCAGGTGTAAAATGTTTAAAAATAGAAGGCAGAATGAAATCACCAGAATATGTTGCAATAGTAACTAATATTTATAGAAAATATATAGATTTAGCAAACTCAAAAGAAGAATATAAAGTATCATCAAAAGATAAAAAAACATTGATGCAAGCATTTAACCGTGGTATGACATCATCTCGGACATTTAGATAGTAGTAGTAATAAAAACCTTGTTTATAAAGAAAAGCCAAATAATATGGGATTATATATAGGAACTGTTAAAAGATATAATAAAACAAAAGGATATATAACATTAGAACTAGAAGATAAAATAGAAGTTGGAGACACAATAGCAATAGAAAACCGTGCTGGTTCTTATAAAATATCAGAACTTATGGAAAACGGAAAAAACATCAAAAAAACAGAGATTGGACAAACAGTAACAATTGGTAGAATAAAAACAAATATAAAAAATGGATATAAAATATATAGATTAGTTTCAAAAGAACTATCAAAAAAAGCCAAAGAAAGCTATCAAGATGAGAACAGAAAAGTTGCTTTAAATGCTCTAGTTACAATAAAAAAGAAAAAACCTATTTCTATAGAAATAACATCTTGTAGTAATTTAGAATTATATAAAGATTTACAAATCACTTGTAATTTAGATTATATACCAGAAAAAGCAAAAACACACCCTTTAGATAAAGAAACTGTTATAAAACAACTATCAAAAACAGGAACATCTCCTTTTTACTTTAAAAACATAAAAGTAGATATGGATAGTGATGTATTTATCCCAAAACTAAGTATATTAAATGAATTACGAAGAAATAGTTTGTCAAATGTTGGAAGTATCGCACAATCAAGAATAGTAAGGCATATTCCAAAAATTTTATTAGAAACAATATCTAAAGGAGAAAACCAAACTCTTTCAAATATGAGAGATTTTGTAAATACAAAAATAGATAAAAAAACAAAACCAAAAACCTCAGTATTATTAAACATTTTAGATGAAAACTTAGATTATAGTAAATTAGAGCATATTGATAATATATATATACCATTAAAATACTTCACTTCAAAGAAATATGAAAACTGTTTAAAAACAATTAGTAGAAAATTTGATACATATATTTATATGCCAACAATTGTTAAAGGTAATTATAAAAACTTATTTTTAGCCAATGCAGAAGATGCTGTAAATAAATATAATATCCAAGGTTTTGTTATTTCTAACATATGTACTGTACGATTACTTAATAATTTATTTGAAAACTTAAATAAATATTTTAAAATAATTTCTAATTACACATTTAATGTATTTAACTCTCATACAGTATTAGAACTAAAAAAACTTGGTGTGAGTAAGTTTACTATATCACCTGAGCTTGATAAAAAAACTATAGAAAGTTTATGTAATTATAATTATTTACAAAAAGAATTAATTGTATATGGTAAAACTCCATTATTACATATGAATTATTGTGTACTTCGGAGAATCTAATAAATGCTACCCTACTTGTAAATCTAGATGTCAAAATGAAAATATTTATTATTTAAAAGATAGATTAAATATGGAATTTGAAGTAATGCCTGATAATATCCAGACTGTAACTACATTATTCAATAGTAAAACTACATCTATTTCACCTAAAGATTTTGGAATAGATTTTGCAAGAATAGATATATTACACGAAAGTATTTCTGAAATTAATAAAATAGTTGAGACTGTTAAACAAGGCAAAAAATTCCAAGGAAAAGATTTTACAAGTGGAAATTTGAATAGAGAGATATAAAGCAGAATTTTTTTCTGCTTTTTTCTTTTTCTTCTTTTCTACTTTACTATTCTTAATATTTCACTTAAAGCTATCCCTGTTTTTTCAGAAATTTCTTTTGGCTGCATTTTATTTTTAAATAATGTTTTTATTATATTGTTTTGTCCTCGTACCTCTCCGATGCTTATTCCTTTTTTACGTCCTCGTGCCTCCCCAATACTTATTCCTTCTGTCATCCCAAGCATTCTTCCTTCGTTTCTTATCATTTCATTTTCTTTCATTATCATCTCTTCTGCCGCTAGCATATAGTCACTCCCTTCCTCTATTATTTTTTTCATTATTTCTTCTGCTTTTTCTTTTTCTATTTTCTTTCCCAACAACACTTCCATTGCTACATATACTATTTCTTTTTCTTTTGTTTTTACTTCTTTTATTTTCTCGTTTATGTGAACTACCCATTGTCTAAAGCCAATGGGCTTCCTGCTTCTTAGACCTCGTAACCTACTATCTCCACAGGCGTTT
>CALXEY010000027.1 GCA_944387455.1 uncultured Clostridia bacterium | reverse complement strand
TCCTATGACAATGAAAGACTGGATAAAAGAACTAAATGGATTTTTAACAATGACACATAAAGAAATATTGGAAGGTGTAGGTAAAATATCTCATAAAAAGGCATTGGAAAAAGCACATAAAGAATATGATAAATATATGAAATCTCATTTAACTCAAGCAGAAAAAGATTACTTAGAAATTATGGGAGAAGATATAAAAAAACTAAAATAAGAAGCACATAAAAAATGTAATAGATTAAGAAAAGACAAGGATTACTTTATAAATTTGGTGTGCAAGACTAGACACTTCTTAGGAAGATAGATATAAAAATAAGATAGAAAAAGATTTAAAAAGAAACACAACAGAAATGTTAAACAAAATTAGCCCAAAATTTAGTTTTTAATTTCCTGATAATTTAATTTTAAGTAGTACAAATACCATAGAAGAAAAAGAATTTTATATAAAAATTTTTATTAAAAATAATTATTCAAATTAAAGCTAAAGTATCTTTAATTAGAGAAAGTAAGGCACCAGATAGATTGCCAAAAGAAATAGAAAAAAATATTATTATATATTGTAGTAAACAGCCAAGAAGTACAATGGAAATAATGGAGCATTTCGAATATAAAAATATAAAAAGATTTAGACGAGATTATATAAAACTATTAGTAGAAAAAGGTATTTTAAAAATGACTATACCAGATAAGCCAACAAGCAAAAACCAAAAATATATTTCAAGTAAGGAGTTATAATAATGGTAGATATGCATATACACACAAAATATTCTGATGGAGATAAAACAGTAGAAGAAATATTAAAAATGTGTGAAAAAAGGAAATTAGAATACATATCAATAACAGACCATAATACTTGTAAACAATATGAAGATAGTACAATAGATAAAGGAATTTTTACAGGAAAAATAATTAAAGGCGTAGAAATGAACGCAGTTTTTAAGAATAAGAATATAGAAATTCTAGGATATAAAATAAAAGAAACAAAAATAATAGATAAGTGGTCTGAAAAGTCTTTTGGAGAGGAAGTTCTAAAAAAAGAACAAGAAGAATCAAAAAGAAAATTGCTAGAAATATGTGATAAAAAAGGACTTATTTATGATGAAAGTAAAATAGAAAAAGATATTCCATTTACAGATTATATAACAATTTACATATACAAAGAATTAATGAGCCATAAAGAAAATTATAAAATATTAGGAGAATTTGCTAAATCATTAGACATATTTATAAGAAAAGGTTTAATGAACCCAAATAGTGAATATTATACAGGTACAGATAATATAGAAAAACCACAATATAAAGATGTAATAGATGTAATACATAAAGCAGGTGGGTTAGCTTTTTTAGCACACCCTTTTGAGTATAGATTTGAGGATATTTTTAAATTTATAGATGAAATACGAAAAGAAAAAGAACTAGACGGAATAGAATGTTTTCACCCTTCTGCAGATAAAGAACAAATGAAAGCTTTAGAATTATATGCTAAAAAACACAATCTGTATATTAGTGGTGGAAGTGATTATCACGGAAGTAAGAAGCCAGATATAGAAATAGGAATTGGAAAAGGAAATTTAAATATATCTAAAGAAATAGTAGAAAAATGGATAAATGTTTAGGAGTAAAAATATGTTAGGAGCAATAATAGGAGATTTAGCTGGGACAAAATATGAATATCAAGAATTTTTAGACTGGAAAAATAGAGTAATTAATCTAGAAAGAAGAATGGAAATATTAGATTTAAATGAGCCATTGTTAACAGATAAAAGTTTTATAAGTGATGATTCTATTTTAACAATAGCAGTTGCGGAAGCTATATTAAATAAAGAAGATTATGGAGAAGTATTAAAAAGATATGGAAGAAAATATGGAAACAAACCATTAGAAAGAGAAGGCTTTTTTAAAAGTGCATTTTCGCCTCGGTTTTATAAAATGGGCAAATTCAGAAAGTGTAGAAAACAGAACAAGTAATGGAAATGGTTCAAGTATGAGAGTATCACCAATAGCATATTTATTTGATGATATAGAAACAGTGGAGAAGGAAGCTAAAAAACAAGCAATACCAACACATAATGAAGAAGAAGTGATAAAAGGTGCAATGTGTTTAGCAGGAACAATATTTTTGGCAAGAAAAAAGAAAAGTAAGAAAGAAATATTTAAATATGTAACAGAAAAATATGGATATAATCTGGAATATAATCTAGAAGAATTACAAAGAAAAAATAAATTTAATGGAACAAGTAAAGTAACAGTGCCACAAGCAATATATGTATTTTTATTATCAAATGGTTTTGAGGATTCAATAAGAAAAGCGATTTCCATAGGAGGAGATACAGATACAATTGCTTGTATGGTAGGTGGAATTTCAGAAGGGTATTATGGTATTCTAAAAATATTAAGAAATAAAGCCTTAGAATTATTACCAGAAGAATTAAGAGAAGTTTTAATAAATGCATATAAATTAAAAAAAGAACAAAGTAAAAAAGAAGAATTAGAAAGAGAATAGGAAAATTAGTATGGAAAATAAATATTTATTATTAATAAATTTAGAAAAACAAACAAAGAAAATATATGAAGAAAAATTTAAGAAAGAAAATTATAGTTTTCTTATAAATAAAGATAATATCATTTTAGTAAAAAAAGAAGTTATAAAAAATGAGGAAAAAATAAAAGGAAAAATTAAACAAGATGTTAAAAATAATAGTGAAGAAATAATTGTAAGATATATAGAAAGTATTTCTAGAAGATATAATAATTATGGTTTTTTATATATTAACTTAACAAAAGAAATAAATAATATATTAAAAGACTTAGAAAAACATAAAAAAATAAGAGTAGCAGACCAAAGAATTACTTGGAGAATTAGACAAGCAATGTTAAAAGCAATTGTAGATAAAGAAAAAAACAAAAATAAAGTTTAGTTTGACGATAATAAATTTTAAATGATATAATTCAAATAAATTAAGAAAGAGAAGGTGGTCTAAAATGGATAAGTATTTAGAAATGTTAGAAAAGGAAAATTTAACAAAAGAAGAATTTATGCCAGTATGGGAAGAATTAAAAAAAGACTTAAATACAGGAAAAGTAAGAGTAGCAGAAAAAAATAATGATAATTGGGTTGTTAATAAATGGGTAAAACAATTTATATTATTAGGTTTTAAATATGGCGAAATAGTAAAATTTGAAGATGGTACAATAGATAA
This sequence comes from uncultured Clostridia bacterium, assembly GCA_944387455.1. Lineage (GTDB taxonomy): Bacteria > Bacillota > Clostridia > TANB77 > CAG-508 > CAG-269. The sequence goes on along the minus strand of CALXEY010000027.1, from coordinate 14,588 downwards.
AGATACAATGGGAGAAAGAAAAATAAATATAGAAGAAAAAGTAAGAGTAGTATCACCAACAGTATCAGTAAGAGATGGAGTGTTTATTGGAAAAGGAGTTACATTTATGCCACCTTGTTATACAAATATAGGAGCATATATAGATGAAGGTTCAATGGTAGACTCTTTAGCATTAGTAGGGTCTTGTGCACAAATAGGAAAAAATGTACATTTAGGAGCAGGAGTAATAATAGGAGGAGTACTAGAGCCAGTTGGAGCATATCCTGTAATAATAGAAGATAATGTATTTGTAGGAGCAGGCTCACAAATAACAGAAGGAACAATAGTAAAAGAAAAAGCAGTAATAGGTGCAGGTGTAACAATAACAGGAAGTACACCAGTTTATGATAATGTAAATGGAAAAATAATATTACCTAATGAAAATGGTCAAATAGTAATACCAGAAAATGCAGTAGTAATACCAGGAACAAGAGATGTGAAATCAAAAATAGAAGGAGTAACATTATCAAAATCAGTACCAATAATTATAAAGTATGGAAGTAAAGTAGAATTAGAAGATTTATTAAGACCATAGGGACGTTTCCTTTGCGACTTTTTAGTCGCAAAAGGGACAGATCTTTAGAAAGATGTGTCCCAGATGCGACCTTTTGGTCGCAAAAGAAACGTCCCCGAAAGGAGAAATTATGGCAGTAGTAAATGAAGATTTTTTAAATATTAAAAATGATTATTTATTTTCTATGATAGAAGAAAAGAAAAGAGATTTTAAGAAAAATAACCCTGATACAAAAATAATTAATTTAGGAATAGGTGATGTCTCACTTCCTTTAGTTCCTACAGTTATTAATGCTATGGAAAAAGCAACTAAAGAGATGTCTAAAAAGGAAACTTTTAGAGGATATGGAATAGTCCAAGGATATGATTTTTTAATTGAAAGAATTCTAGAAGTTGAATATAAAAGAAGAAATGTTAATTTAGAAAAAGACGAAATCTTTATTGGTAGTGGAAGTAAAAGCGATTTAGCAGGTGTATCTGAAATATTTTCTAGAAATTGTAAAGTTGCTTTAATGGATCCAGTATATCCAGCTTATAGAGATGTAAACATTATGCTTGGAAGAAATGATATCACTTATTTAAAAGGAACAGAAGAGAATAATTTTATACCAGAAATACCAAATGAACATATTGATATTATTTATTTATGTTCTCCCAATAACCCAACAGGAACTGTTTTAACAAGAAAACAATTAGAGCTTTGGGTTAAATATGCAAAAGAAAATAATTCAGTTATATTTTATGACTCTGTTTACGAAATATTTATTGATGATGAAGATATACCACATAGTATATATGAAATAGAAGGTGCAAAAGAAGTTGCAGTTGAGTTTAGGTCTTTTTCTAAACTTGCAGGTTTTACTGGTGTTAGGTGTTCTTTTGTTGCAATTCCAAAAGAATTAAAATTATATACAAAAAGTGGAGAAGAAGTGGATTTAAACACTTTATATAGAAGAAGACAAAGTGTTAAATATGGTGCAGCTCCTTATATTACACAAAGAGGTGCAGAAGCTATTTATTCTGATGAAGGGCAAAGAGAAATTAGAGAAAATATAAAATATTACAAAGAAAATGCGAAATATATGAAACAAGAGTTAGAAAAAATAGGTTTTATAACATATGGAGGAGAAAATTCACCATATATATGGTTGAAATTACCAAATGGAATTGATTCATGGGAGTTTTTTGATAAATTATTAAATGAAGTGGCAGTAGTAGGAACACCAGGAGTAGGTTTTGGAAATTATGGAGAAGGATTTTTTAGATTAACTGCTTTTTCTAGCAAAGAAGATACAAAAGAAGCTATTGATAGAATTACTAAAAGTTTTAAGTAAAATAAAAATTTTAAATTGTAATTTTGAAAGGAAAATATATGAATATTGAAAAAATTGTTCTAGATTTAAAAGATCAAATGAAAAAAGATAAAGAGTTTTTTTGGAATAACCCAGAAAAAGGTAAATGTGAATTTAAAACATCTAATTATATAAAAACTAGATTAGAAGAAATGGGATATAAAGATATAAATACAAATATATATGAAACTGGAATTATAGCAACTATAAAAGGTGAAAAAGAAAGTAAAGAAAAAGTACCTTGTATTTTATTTAGAAGTGATATGGATGCTGTTGTAATGGACGAAACAGGAAGAACTAAACATACTTGTGGACATGATGCCCATATGACAATTTTACTTTCACTTGCTAAAATTTTAATTGATAATAAAGATAAAATAAAAGGAACTGTAAAACTATTATTCCAACCAGATGAAGAAGGTGATGCTGGTGCAAAATTTATGGTTCAAAATGGAGCTTTAGATAACCCAAGAGTTGATAAAGCATTTGCAATACACGTATGGAGTGAACTTAAAGAAGATGAAATAGGAATTAAAGAAGGAACTGTAATGGCATCATCAGATCCATATGATATTACAGTTTATGGAAAAGGTGGACATGCAGCAATGCCTGAAAAATGTATAGATACTATTTATATTGCAAATAAAATTGGAATAGCTCTAAAAGAAATGGCTAAAATAGATGTTGATATAGATGAAAAAATAATAACAGGAGTTACTGCAATATCAGGTGGTAAGACTAATAATGTAATTCCAGACGTTGTACATATGAAAGGTATTTGTAGAACTAATAATAATGAAATAAGAAATAAAACTAAGAAAAAAATAGTAGAAACAGTAGAAAAAATTGCAAAAGAAATGGGGGGAAGAGCTGAAGTTAAATTTTTAGTAGAATATCCTGTTGTAGTAAATTCTAGCAAAGAAGCAAAAGAAGTACAAGAATTAGCTAAAAATGTAGTAAATAATGTTATTACAAATTACCAAACAACAACTTCAGAAGATTTTTCATATTATTTAGAAAAAGTACCAGGTTGTATGATATTTGTTGGCTCAACTAAAGATAAGTTCTATCCACAACATAATGAGAATTTTACAGTTGGAGAAAATCCTATTTTAATAGGAACTCAAATGTTTTATGAAATTGTTAAAAAATATTTGATATATTAGAATTATGATAATGGGAGATAAAGAAAAAATGAAATACAAAATAAGAGAAATAGAAGAAAAAGATAATAAACAAGTAGAAAATGTAATTAGAACTTGTTTAATAGAATTTAGTGGAAACCACGAAGGTCTAGCTTGGAGCGACCCAGATTTAGGTAGATTTTCAGAAGTATATAACAAAGAAGGTTTTAAATATTGGGTAGTAATAGATGAAAATGATAATGTAGTTGGTGGTTGTGGAATAGGAAAGTTAGAAGGAACAGAAGATGTATGTGAATTACAAAAAATGTATTGTCTAAAAGAAGCAAGAGGAACAGGAATAGCACATAAGTTAATGGAATTAGCCCTTGATTATGCAAAAAAATATTATAAAAGATGTTATATAGAAACATTAAGTAATATGATTGCAGCAAACAAATTTTATAAAAAATATGGTTTTAAAGGTTTAGAAGAGCCACTAATTAAAACAGAACATTATGCTTGTGATGTTTGGTATGTAAAAGATTTATAAGGAGTTGGTTGTTTGAAGAGACTAGATGTTTTTGGTAAAAATAAAAAAGCTACAGCAACAGTATATTTTGTTTTAAGATTTTTAGTAATTTTAACAATGATTTTCCAATTTATTAGAGGAAACTATGAAAATGTATTTATGTGTATTTTAACTTTAATATTGTTTTTAATACCAATTATAATAGAAAGAAAATTAAATATAAAATTACCCAATACTTTAGAAATAATAATATTTTTATTTATATTCTCAGCACAAATTTTAGGAGAAGTACAAAACTTTTATGGGATTTTTAAACATTGGGATACAATACTTCATACTTTAAATGGTTTCCTTTGTGGAGCAATTGGTTTTTCTATGATAGATATATTAAATAGAAGCACAAAATTCCATAAGATGTTAACACCAGTGTTTGTTGCTCTAGTTGCTTTTTGTTTTTCAATGACAATAGGTGTTTTATGGGAATTTATAGAATATGGTATGGATAAAACATTTAATACTGATATGCAAAAAGATAGAGTAATATCAACAGTATCATCAACTTTGCTTAATGAAAGTGAAGAAAATAAGGAAAAAGTAATAAAAGATATAGAAAAAACAATGATATATGGAAGTGTAGAAGGAGAAAAATCTGTTATAAGTATAGATGGTAGTTATTTAGACATAGGTATAAATGATACAATGAAAGATTTAATAGTAAACTTTATAGGAGCAGTAGTTTTTTCAATTATAGGACTTTTATATATTAAAAATAGAGATGAATATAGATTTGCAGAAGAGTTTATGCCCATTATGAAAACTGAAGAGGAAATAGAAGAAACTAGAAAAGAATTAGAAAGATTAGAAAAGGTTTTAGAAGAAAAGAAAAATAAAAAAGTAAAATAATAAAAAAAGGGAAAATGCTTAATTGTATAAGCATTTTTTTCTTGACAAAATATGTTAAAGAAAGTATAATTATTTTAGTTTTTATCTAATATTACAAAATCTTGTAATAAATTCCAAAGGAATTAAAAAAATTTAAATTAAATAAAAAATAAAGGAGGTTTTTAATTTGGGTTTAGAAATATTTAATGATATAATAAACAAAGTAAAAGAAAGTGACTTTGTGCAAAACTTTATAGAAGAATTAACAGATTATTTAAAAAATAAAGGAGAAGTAAAGGTGGAATCTAATTCATTAAAACAAGAAGGAACATTATACCAAGTGGTGGATTTTAGTTCAAAAGGAGTGTATTTAAGAAATACAGAAAATAATAAAATATTTGAAGAAACAAATATAAATGAAGATTTAAAAGAAAAATTAGGAAATGATTATGTATTAAGCTACAAAAACGGTAAATATGTATATGAAGAAGAATTAACAGATAAATTTATGAATAGCTTAGTAGATATAGGAGAATATCAAAAAATAAAAAGTAAATTTGAAAAAAAAACAAATATATTAGAAATAGATAAAAACGAAGTATTTAAAGTAGAAGAAAGAAAAGAAAATACTACAATATTAGGATATGGAAATAACGAAAAAATAGAAGTACCAAATGAATTAATACCATTTTTCTCTAAAAACGGAACAAATTTATCTTATAAATCAGGAAAATTCCAAATAGTTTAAATAAATATAAAAAATTATTGTTAAAATTCCACTTCTTGTGATAAAATACTAAAAGTAAGAAGGTGGAAAAAATGGGAGGAAGGAAAACAAAAGAAATAAAAAAACAATTAATAGGTTTAATATTTATATTAGTATTAATAGGAATAAGCTCAATATTTGGAATAGATATATTAAATAACAAAGAAAATGAAAGTTTTTCTAATGGAACAATCGAAACAAATATTAATATATCTGAAATGCCTGAATATCAAGATAAAGTTTATATAGAAATAAATAATAACAAACCATATTTTACAGAAGAAGATTATACAAAAGAAAGCTTTGAAAAATATAGTGATTTAGATGACTTAGGAAGATGTGGTGTAGCATTTGCAAATATAAGTAAATCTATTATGCCAAAAGAAGGCGAAGAAAGAGAAAGCATAAGTAATGTAAAACCAACAGGCTGGGTACAAGAAAAATATGATGGAGAATATTTATATAATAGATGTCATTTAATTGGATATCAATTATCAGGAGAAAATGATAATGAATTAAATCTAATTACAGGAACAAGATATTTTAATGTAGAAGGTATGCTTCCTTTTGAAAATAAAGTTGCAGAATATATAGAAGAAAACCAAGAAAATCACGTATTATATAGAGTAACACCAGTATTTGAAAAAGATAATTTATTAGCAAAAGGGGTAGAAATAGAAGCGTATTCTATAGAAGATAATGGAGAAGGAATATGTTTTAATGTATTTATTTATAATGTAGAACCAGGAATAAATATAAATTATTCAACAGGAGAAAGTAGTAAAAAATAAAAAACTATGTTATAATTAGGAATATTTGAAATTGGAGGAGAAAATGGATAAGTTTGTATTAATAGACGGAAATAGTATAATGAACAGAGCATTTTACGGAATAATGGGAAGTAAAATGCTTACAACAAAAGACGGAAAATACACAAATGCAGTATATGGTTTTTTAGCAATAATGTTTAAATTATTAGAAGATGTAAACCCAAAATATATGGCAGTAGCATTTGATTTAAAAGCACCAACTGCAAGACATAAAATGTATGAAGGATATAAGGCAAATAGAAAAGGTATGCCAGATGAACTTGCAGAGCAAATGCCAATAATAAAAGAAATATTACAAGCAATGAATATAGATATAGTAGAAAAAGAAGGATATGAAGCAGATGATGTATTAGGAACATTATCACGTTATGGAGAAAAACAAGGACTAGATGTAATAATATTATCAGGAGATAGAGATACATTTCAGTTAGCAACAAGTAAAGTAACAATAAGAATACCACATACAAAGGCTGGAAAATCAGAAACTGACGAATATGATGAAAAGAAAATAAAAGAAAAATATGGTTTAAAACCAAAACAATTAATAGAAGTAAAAGGTTTACAAGGAGACACATCAGATAATATACCAGGAGTACCAGGAATAGGAGAAAAAACAGCATTAAAGCTAATACAAGAATATGGTTCAATAGAGAATCTATATAAAAAAATAGAAGAAGGAAAAGATGATTTAAGAGGAAAGCAAAGAGAAAAAATAATAGAAAATAAGGAATTAGCAATACTTTCAAAAACACTTGGAACAATAAATCTAGAAGTACCAATAGAAGATGATTTAAGTAATTTTAAAGTAGAAGAGTGGGATAGAGAAAAAGTATTAGAAATCTTTAAAGAATTAAACTTTAATCGTTATATAGATAGATTTAATTTAAAAGGTGAAAATGGAGAAAAAGGAAATAGTCAAGAAAAAAATAAAGAATTATATAAAAAACAAGAAAAAACAATAGAAGAAATAAAAGAAATTGTGAAAAAAGAAAAAGAAATGATATTTTATTTATTAACTTCTAAAATGGAAGAAGAAAAAGCAGAAGAAAAAATAATAAAAGAAAAAATAAAAGGAATATCAATATATAATAAAGAAGAAGAAACAGTATATTACACAAAAATAGAAAATGAAGAAGAACTAATAAAACTAAAACCAATATTTGAAGAAACTGAAATAAAGAAAATAGGAATAGATTTAAGTAAAACATATATTTTACTTAAACAATCAGGAATAAACTTAAAAGAAATAGATTATGATATAGCAATAGCATCATATATATTAAACCCAACAGATAATAAACTAAAAATAGATGATTTACTTGCTAAATATTTAGAAATATATATAGAAGAATATTTAGGAGAAGATGAGGAAAATAAAGAAGAACAAAAAGAAGTGCAGATAAATCTATTTGAAACAGAAGAAATAAAAGAAAAAGAAGAAAAATTAAAAGAAGAATTGACAAAAAGAGAAATAGAAGAAATATCATTATATGCGTATTCTATAGAGAAAATAAAAGAAATAACAAAAAATAAATTAGAAGAAATAAACTGTTTAGAACTATTTTATAACATAGATATGCCAACAGTAGAAGTATTATCAAATATGCAATGGAACGGTATGTATGTAGATAAAGAAGAATTAGAAGAATTTGGAAAAGAGTTAACTTTAAAATTAGACACAATAACAAAAATAATATATGAAATGGCAGGAGAAGAATTTAATATAAATTCACCAAAACAATTAGGAGAAATCTTATTTGAAAAAATGAAATTACCTGTTATTAAAAAAACAAAAAGCGGTTATTCAACAGATGTAGAAGTATTAGAAAAATTAAAAAAAGAAGATCCAATAATAGAGCAAATATTAGAATATAGACAACTTATGAAACTAAACTCAACATATGTAGAAGGTTTAAAACCATATATAAATAAAAAAACAAAAAGAATACACTCATTTTTCCACCAAACAATAACAGCAACAGGAAGAATAAGTTCAACAGAACCAAATCTTCAAAATATACCAACAAGGTTTGAATTAGGAAAAAGATTAAGAAAAGTATTTAAGCCACAAGAGGGTTATGTGTATGTAGATGCAGACTATTCACAAATAGAACTAAGAGTTTTAGCATCAATATCAGAAGACAAACATATGGTAGAAGCATTTAGAAAAGGAGAAGATATCCATAAACAAGCAGCATCAAAAGTATTTAAAACACCAATAGAAGAAGTAACAAAAGAACAAAGAACAAGTGCAAAAGCAGTAAATTTCGGAATAGTATATGGAATAAGTGACTTTGGTTTAGGAGAGCAGTTAGGAATAGGAAGAAAACAAGCAAAAGCATATATAGATGAATATTTAAGTGAATATTCAGGGATAAAGAAATTTATGGACAATATAAAACAAGAAGCAAAAGAAAGAGGATATGTAGAAACATTATTCCATAGAAGAAGATATATCCCAGAACTAAAATCAAACAACTATATGGTAAGACAATTTGGAGAAAGAGCAGCAATGAACACACCAATACAAGGAACAGCAGCAGATATAATGAAAATAGCAATGATAAAAGTACTTAAAGAAATAGAAAAAAGAGGCTTAAAATCAAAAATAGTATTACAAGTACACGATGAAATGATGATAGAAGCGTTAGAAGAAGAAAAAGAAGAAATAAAGAAAATCGTAAAAGAAAGTATGGAAACAGCAACAAAACTAAATGTTCCATTGGTAGCAGAATTGTCAGAGGCTACAAATTGGTATGATTGTAAATAGAAATAGGGACGTTTCTTTTGCGACCAAAAGGTCGCATTCGGGACACATCTTTCTAAAGGTCTGTCCCTTTTGCGACTAAAAAGTCGCAAATGAAACGTCCCCGATAGAAAAAGGAGAGATGATTTTGAAAAATAAAAAACTATTTATTTTTATTATTGTCATTTTAATATTTATAATTTTGTTTTTTATTTTTAAAGATAAAATATTAAAAATAATTTATCCAAAAGATTATGAAGAAATAGTTAAACTATATTCAGAACAGTATAATGTTGACGAAAACTTAATATTTGCAGTTATAAAAGCTGAAAGTAATTTTGATGAAAATGCAATTTCTCATAAAAGTGCAATTGGTTTAATGCAAATAATGGAAGATACAGCAGAAGATATTGCAATTAAATATAATATAGATATTGATTTTGAAAATGTAAAAGAATCAGTTGCAAAAGTAAATAATAATATAAATATTGGAACTAAATATTTATCAGTTTTACTCGAACAATATAAAAATGTAGAAGTTGCAGTTGCAGCATATAATGCAGGTATTGGAACTGTTGATAATTGGATAGATAAAGGTATAATAAAAAGTGACGGAAGTGATATTGAAAATATACCATATAAAGAAACTAACAATTATGTAAGAAAAATATTAAGAAATTATGAAATTTACCAAACAATATATAAATAACTAGACAAAAGATAAAAAATGAAATAAAATAAAAACGTAAAATATAAAAGGAGAAATAAAAATGCTAGTAGAACAATTATTATTTATATTTATTTCGTTTGCTATATTTGTATATATGTTTTTTAGAATGATAAAGAAAAATGATACTACTTATGTAATAGTTCTAGTATTAGAAGCAATTGGAATTGCATTAAACTTTTTAGAAGTATTATTTGATATAGAATTAAATGCTATTTTGAAAGTTCTAAAATATGTGTTAGCAGTAATTTTGCCGATAGGAATTATTATACTAGAAAAACAAAATATATATTTATATGAAATAATTAATCTAGGAAAAGCAAGAATATGTCTTTTATTTAAAGACAATAAAAAAGCAAAAGAAGCATTACTTAATTTATTAGATAAAAATAAAAATAGTTATAATGCACATAAGCTTTTAGCACAAATTTACGAAAAAGAAGGCGGTATGAGGAAAGCAATTGATGAATATGTACAAGCAATAGATATTAATAAACAAGATTATGATTCGTATTATAAAGTGGCTGAATTATTAAACGGTTTAGATAAAAAGCAAGAAGCGGCAGAAATGCTTTCAAATTTATTAAGTAAAAAACCAGATAATTATAATGCAAGTATATTACTTGGTGAAATTTTAATAGATACTGAAATGTATAAAGAAGCTGTAAACGTATACCAAGATGCTTTAAAATATAACCCATACAGCTATGAGATAAATTATAATTTAGGAATTGCATATACAATGCTTAATGATTTCCAAAGTGCAAAAGTTGCTTATGAAAAAGCTGCTGAGATTAATACTCTAGCATATGTATTAAAATATGATTTAGCAGAAATTGATCTTATTTATAAAGAAATAGAAGAAGCTAAAAAGAAATTTTTAGAAGCTGTAAATGAAGAAGAATTATCTGCAGATAGTTATTATGAATTATCAAAAATTGCTTTAATAGAAAATGATAAAGAAACAGCAATAAAATATGTAAATTTAGCAATTGACATAGATAGTAAAAAAATAGTTGGAAAAGTAAAAAAAGATCCAATTTTTATACCTATAATGGCTAAAATTTCGATACCATTTAATTTAGAAAATAGAGAAGAAAATGAAAAACATTTATCAAAAAAAGAAATTAAAGTTAAAGAACATTTAGAAGAAATGGCTGAGATAACAAGACATTTGGGATATAATGATATTGATTTATTAAATAGAAATTATAAAGAAAAACAAAAAGAAGAAATAAAACAAGATATTGAACAAAATATTGGAAAAGAAAGACAAGATTAGAAAATAACTCATAAAATTTCAAAAAAACAATATAATAAGTATTGGGAGGAGATTTTATGAGTACAAATTTTGCTATAATAGGCGGAGATTTAAGAATAATCAAACTAGTAAAAATGCTTGCAGAAGAAGGAAATAAAATTTATACTTTTGGTTTAGAAAAAGCAGAAGAGTTAAAAGGACATAATAATATCATTTTTTGTGAAAAACTAAGTAAAGCAATTCCAAAAGATGTAGAAGTTGTGATAGGACCTATTCCTTTTTCTAGTAATGGCACAAATATTAATTCACCATTTAGTGATAATGAAATTTCTATAAGAGAATTTATCCATTATTTAGACGGTAAAATTCTAATTGCAGGAAGTATTATGCCAGAAGTATATAATTTAACAAATGATGAATATGTAGAAATAATAGATATTATGAAAAGAGAAGAACTTGCAGTTTTAAATACTATATCAACTGCAGAAGGTACAATAGAAATAGCAATTGCTAATACTAATAGAATAATTCACGGAAGTAGAGTTTTGATATTAGGTTTTGGAAGAATTGGAAAAGTCTTAGCAAGAAAAATGGCAGGTTTATCAGCAAAAGTTACTTGTGCTGCAAGAAAAGATGAAGATTTAGCTTGGATAAGAGCATATGGACATAATGAAACAAATATAAATACAATAGGTGAGAACTTAAAAGAATTTGATATTATAATAAATACAGTGCCACATTTGATATTAAATAAAGAAAGATTACAATATGTAAAAGAAGACTGTTTATTAATAGATTTAGCATCAAACCCAGGAGGAATTGACAAAAAAGAAGCAAAGGCAAGAAACTTAAAACTTATTTGGGCTTTAGCTTTACCACGGAAAAGTTGCACCTCTTACAACTGCTGAATTTATTAAAGATACAATATATAATATATTAAAAGAAGTATATAAAAAATAAACAAAGGAAGGAAGAATTACAATGTTAATAGAACTTTTAAAATCAGGAGTATTTGGAATTATAGAAGGAATTACAGAATGGCTACCAATTAGTAGTACAGGACATCTAATTTTAGCAGAAGAATTTATAAAATTTAATGGGGTATCAGAAGGCTTTTGGAGTATGTTCCAGGTTGTTATACAATTTGGAGCAATCTTAGCTGTTGTACTTCTATATTTTAAAAATATATGGCCTTTTACTAAAAATAAAGAAAAGGCAATAAAAAAACAAGGAGTTTTATCTTTTTTAAATAAAGACATAATGAATTTATGGGGGAAAATATTAGTTGGTTGTATACCTGCAGCTATTATAGGTCTTTTATTTGATGAAGTTTTTGAAGCTTTATTTTATAACCCAGTTTGTATAGCAATAGCTTTAATTGTTTTTGGTATTGCATTTATTGTAATAGAAAACTGGAATAAAAAAAGAAAAGCGAATTTAAAAGAAACAAGCAAAGAGATTACATATAAAGATGCTTTTATAATAGGAATATTCCAACTATTAGCTGCAATATTTCCTGGAACATCACGTTCGGGAGCAACGATTATTGGTGGGTTGTTAATAGGTTTATCTAGACCAAATGCAGCAGAATTTACATTTTATTTAGCAATTCCAACAATGCTTGGAGCAAGTCTTTTAAAACTTGTTAAATTTGGTTTTTCTTTTACAGGTTTAGAAATTGCTATATTACTTGTAGGTATGCTAGTTTCATTTTTAGTTTCAGTTGCAATTATTAAATTTTTAATGAATTATATTAAAAAACATAATTTTAAAATATTTGGATATTATAGAATTATACTTGGAATAATAGTACTTACATATTTCTTTTTAAGATAAATTAATTAAATTAAAGCTAAATATAAAAGAAGGGAAGAAGCCAAAACTTCTTCCCTTAAATGTATTTTGTTAAACATCTAGAATATCCATAGCACCACTTTTATAGCCTTTTTTGTATCCTTTCTTATAGGCTATAATAATAGATACTATCAATATAAGAATAAAACAAAATACAACAATTAGGTTTTTTAACATTTGTTATCAAAACCTTTCTTTTGGAAGTTCTAGCCTTGTTTTTCAGTCTTTCTTGCTGAAACTTCAGCTTGGTTAGTGTAACCAGTCTTATATCCCTTCAAATATCCTGCTTGATAGATAAGCAAACTTGCAAATGTAAGGACTACACCACTAGCAATAAGAAAAGCTACTTTTGCCTTCATTGTAAAACCTCCAAAAACTAGAAACGTATACAACGTAAAAATATTATAACACATTTTTTAAAAAAAGTAAATTATTCTATTCTTCTACCACTCTTATTTTCTTGGTTATTTGATAATTTTTCGAATTCTTTACATTTAATTTTATAGTCCATTTGCATACAAAGGTATTTGTAATAATAAAAAGCTTGCTCATATTGCATAATAGGGTTAAACATAGGGTCATCAATGTTTTGACCATAATCTGTAAAATTAGAATTAAAATTGTTATAAAAATCTCTTTCCAAACTAACCACTCCTATATATCAAAATTAAAAAAAGGTATAATGTTAATAAAAATATATGTATAAAAACTAGCAAATATTCCTTGTAAAAGCTTACCATAAATATATGGTTTAATTGATAAATCTGTTTTTGAAGTAATACTTAAAACTTGTAAAAATACAGATAAACCACCAAAACCAAGTAAAAATGCAGTTAAAATTAAATTTATAGAAAGTTTTTTACAAGCAATTTGAGAAATAGAATTTATGCCATTTGTAATTTCTAAAAAACCACAAACAAGTGGAGAGATAAAAGATGTATCTATATTAAAAATGTTAAAAATAGGAGAGATAAAAGAAGTAAAAATATTTAAAACTCCACTTGCTTTTAATATAGAAATTACACAAGAAAATATAACAACAAAACCACCAATTAAAAAAATAGTAGAAATACTATTTGTTATACTTTTTGATAAAACTTCTCCTAAATTTGAAAAAGATACTGTTTTGTATTCCACGTTTCTTTTTGAAAAAGATAAATTAGAGTTTGTATCTCTTTTCCAAAATCTAAAGATAATTCCAACACTTATTCCTGCTAAAATATGTGTAATAAAAAGAAGTAGACCAATTACAGTACTGCCATACATTAAAATACCAACAGTGCCTATTATAAAAAGAGGACCAGAATTATTGGTAAAACTAAGTAATCTTTCACATTCTTCTTTACTACATATATTATTTTTTCTGAATTCGCTTGCAATTTTAGCACCTACTGGGTAACCACTAATAATGCCCATAATAAAAGCAAAAGAACCTTTTCCACTTACATTGAATAATGGTTTCATATAGTTATTTAAAAGTCTTCCTAAAATATTTATAATATTAGTATTCATTAGAATTTCAGTTGCAACAAAAAATGGAAAAAGTGAAGGAACAACTGAATTTGCCCACAAAGTAAGACCAGATTTTACGGCTTTGAGGTTGCTACCTGAAAATATTACTAAGCAAAAAGTAAATGTTAGAAAAATTAATGGTAAAATATTTCTTTTTAATTTAAAAACATAAAAACTTGGTTTCATAATTTCTCCTTTACTTTAAAATATTATGTTTTAAATAATAGAATTATGAGTAAATATCCTTGGTTTAAATTGCTTTAATTCAAGTAATATTGCACTTTTTGTCGAATTTTGACGAACGATTTTTCTTGACATTTCAATAAAAATGTATTATTATATTAATATCATTTTTTAACAATTTAATTTTTTCAATAATTTTTTTCGTTTATTTCAAGAAAAAAATAAAATAAAAAATTAAAATAAAAATTTAAGAAAAGAAAGGATGTGTGC
>CALXEY010000026.1 GCA_944387455.1 uncultured Clostridia bacterium | reverse complement strand
TTCCGGTTCATCAATTGTTCCTTCTGTAATAAATAAAATATTACTCATCAAATTCTCCTTCTTTTAACATTTTACTTAAATTATGCCCCTCTCTTAATTCTCTTTCAGTACTATCTACAAATGATTTTATTTTCCCGTTTTTTAATATAAAATAACAATCAGGTCTCATCAATTTATTGTCTGCTAAATTTGTATTATGTGATGTTAATATAACTTGCATATTATAATTTAATAAAAACCTAATAATATTTTCTGACAATTCAAAATGATAAAAAGCGTCAAATTCATCAATAAAAACTAATGAAGCTTCTTCAAACCTTTTACTCCAATAGAAAAATAATTGTAATGCTTTAGTTCCTGATGAAGCCACATCATTAAAAATCAATGCTCTTTCTTTATGTTTATCTAATAAAAATATATTATTTCCTATTTTAGTATTTGTTAGTTTCATATCAACATTTGCTATATCTTTTAAAAATTTTTCAAAATCTTTTATTAAATTATTTTTTACTATCCACTCATTTAATGTATCTACTTCTGTTTCAAAACCAATAAATGCATTTGCTCCTAAAGACCTAAACCATAACATATGCTTAATAAAACTAATTAACTTACTAATTGTGCTGTCTTCTTTTTGTACAGTATTATTTGATATAAATTTTAGTATAGAAAAATTCATATTTTCTTTATCTAAATTTAATGTTTCAGCACCTATTTTTATTAAATTATCAAAATTACCTTTTTTAGTTTCAAAATCAAAATTATATATTAATTCATTATTTATATATAATTCTTCATATTTTAATACTTTAGGTTCAGTTTTCTTGTAATTATATTTTATTATATCTTCTCCAAATTTAAATTCATAATTAAAAGAAGCATATTTAATATCACTATCTGCATTTAAAAAATTATTTACATCATAAGCTCTTGTATCTACAAATAAATCTGTAGTAGTCATTACTATATCAAAAACTGCAAAACCTAAATTACTTTTTCCTTCTCCATTATTTCCAAATATTACAATTTTACTAATTGTTTTATCTTTAACACATTGTGTATTAAATTTATAGTCGTGTTCTTGTTTAAAATCTAATACTAATTCATCTTTAAAATTTCTAAAATTCTTAACAGAAAATTTTGTTAACATATACTCACTCCCTCTTTTATATTATACATCTAGTATTTATACAAGTCAACAGTATCCGTAAAAAAATTACGGATACTGTTATTTTAACCTTTTTTTATTATTTTATTCAACACTTTTCAAACTTTCTATCATATCTATCTTCTTTAAAGCAAAATATGTTACAAAATTAACTATTAATGTAAATGCTATTGTAATTAATATAGAATACAAGTAGCTTAAAGGTTCTACTACTTTATGGAATCTTAGCATATTAATTTCACAAGTTCCAATAATAAAGTAATTTAAGAAATATCCAGCAACAAGACCAAATACAATACCTATTAAAGTTAGAAGTATAGTTTCTCTTGTTACATAATCATAAACTTCTCTATCATAAAAACCTAAAACCTTTATTGTTGCAAGCTCTCTTATTCTTTCTGAAATATTTACATTTGATAAATTATATAAAACCACAAATGCAAGAAGTCCTGCAGATACTATTAAAACTACAACAACATAATTTAAAGATTCCATTGTTTCGTCCATAGTCTTTATAGCAGATGATGTTAGAGAAACAGACGAAATTTCATTATTTTCCATTAACTCTTTTGCTAAAGCTTCTTCTTTTTCTTCCTCTAAATTATTATCTTGTGCAAGTAATACATTAGAATTATACGGTTCTTCATATAAGCTTTCATATAAAGCTTTTGACATATACACATAATGATAAACATAATTTTCAACTATGTTTGAAATAGTAACCTCTACTTCTTTATCATCACTATCTCTTAAAATTATTTTATCACCAACATTTACTCCTAATAGTTCTGATGCTTTATCTGTTAAAGCTATATTATTATCATCTAATACTATTTTTTCTTTAGTTTCTAAATCATATAGATTTATAATTTCATCTAAAGAATTTTTATCTTCTGGAACTATTATTTGTACATCTTCTTCTATTCCATTATTTACTGCTACTGCTGTTGTCATATAAGTTTCTATAATTTTAGTTATTTCTTCTTTTTTCTCTAATTCATTTTTTAAATCATTTACTTGTTTTTCTTCTAAGCCGTCTTTTAGGCTTATTTGTACATCATAATTAAATACGTGCTCATATTGTTCTGGCATAATTCTACTTATAGAATCTTTTAGCCCAAAACCTGTAAGTATTAAAGCTGTACAACCCATTATACCAATTATAGTCATTAAAAATCTTTTCTTATATCTAAAAATATTTCTTATAGTAACTTTTCTTGAAAAACTTAATCTTTTCCAAATAAATGGTATTCTCTCAAGCAAAACTCTCTTACCAATTTTAGGAGCTTTTGGTCTCATAAGCGTTGCAGGTGTATGTCTTAATTCTCTTACAACTGCATATATAGTTGCTCCTACTATACAAATGTAAATCAATTCTAGACCAATAGTTCCAAATGCCCAGTTAAAGTCAAGTGAAATATCACCTATTTCATACATCATAGAATACATCATCCATATTACTTTAGGAATTAATACAAATCCTACACACATACCTAAAATTGAGCCTATTACAGAAGCCAAACTTGCATATAATACATATTTTCCAGCTATATGAATTTTATTATATCCTAGAGCTTTTAAAGTTCCTATTTGTGTACGTTGTTCTTCTACCATTCTAGTCATAGATGTTAAAGATATTAATGTTGCTACTATGAAAAATACAACTGGAAATACCCTCCCTATATTTGCAACACTGTCTGTATCTTGTATAAAACTTGCATAACCTCTATTTTGTTCTCTATCTAACACATACCAAGTTGGTTTTTCTATTTTTGATATTTCATCTCTTGCATCTATTAATTCTTTTTCAGCATCATTTAATTGTGTATCTAATTCTTCTTTTTGCTTATTTAATTCTTCTTCTCCACTTTTTATTTTTGATTCTGAACTTTCTAATTCTTTTTTAGCATTTTGTATTTGTTTATATGTAGAATTTTTAGTATTTTCTAAATTTTTTTCTTGCTTTTCAATTTCTGCTTTTGCATCTTCTATTTGTTTTCTACCATTTTCTATTTCTTGTTTTCCTGCACTAATTCCACTATCAATTTGATTTATCCCTGCAATAATTGTATTTTTATTTTCCTCTAAAACTCTTATTTGTTCTTCTGCTGCTAGTTTTTGCCCATTTAAAGATTCTAAAGTTCCCTCATCTAAATCAGGTCTTTTTAAAGCTTCTAAAATATCATTATATGTCTCATTTGCAGTATATAATAATTTTTGAACCATTCCTAATTTTATATTTAAATCTTGTTTTTGTTTTTCTAATTCTTGAAATTGTGTATTTGCTTCTTGTTCTTTACTATTTAACAATTCTTCATTATTATTTATCTCTTCTTTTGCTTGTTCTATTTGTTTTTCTGCATTTGTAAATTCTTCATTTGCTTTTTTCTCATTTTTACTAATTTCTAACTTTCCATTTTCTATTTGTTTTTTTCCGTCTTCAATTTCAGCCTCTGCTTTCGATATTTCATCTTCTGCTTCTTTCTTCTTGTCATTAAACTCTTTTTCTGCTTCGTTTAATTTTTCAGTTGCAGAATTTATTAATTCATCTTGTCTTGCTTTTTCTCTTTCTTCTTTAATATCTTCAATTTTAGTTTTTGTATTTGTAACTAAATCTTTATAATCATCACTTGATGTTTTTAGTTCATTTGCACCTTTTACTTTGACATATATATTTGTATATGCATCTTTTACATTAACATTTTCTTTATTTATATAAATATAATAATTTACTTTTCCAGCACCTAATGTACTACTTCCTCTATCTCTAGAAATAAACATAGGACTTTGAACTGTTCCAACTATTTTTAGTGTTTTATTTACTAAATATTCTTTTTTCTCTCCTTCTTCATTTTCTATTTTTTCAATTTCTACATCTATTGTATCTCCTATTTTTTTATTATTTTGTGTTAAAAAATTAGGTTCTACAACACACTCATCTATATTTTGTGGTAAATTTCCTTCTATAATTTTAGGTTTATTAATATCTTCTACACACATTATTTTAATAATTTTTTCAGTATCGTCTATTTCTACTTTTCCGTCTGTTTCAAATGTTCCTATAACATTTTCCACATTTTCTATTTTTGAAATTTCTACTATATCTTCATCTGTTAAACCTAAAGTTGACATTACTTGTATATCATAAACATTTTGACTATCATAATATTTATCTAAAGTATCTACCATATCTGGTGAAGTCGCTCTTACCCCTGCAAAAAATCCCACACCTAAAAATGCCATCATTAATATTGATAAAAACCTTTTAAAAGTATTTTTTATTTCTTTTACACTATCTTTCATAAGAGCTTTTTTCATCTAACTTCACCTCCTAGGGACGTTTCTTTTGCGACCTTTTGGTCGCATTGGGGACACATCTTTATTTTTTATTACCACTCTATTTCTTCTACTGGTTTTGGGTTTTCGTTTATTTCTATATTTTCAGCAGTTCCATTTTTAAAATGTATTACTTTATCTGCCATTGGAGCTATTGCCCCATTATGTGTTATTATTAATACTGTCATATTTTCTTTCCTTGCTGTATCTTGTAATAATTTTAAAATTTGTTTTCCTGTTTTATAATCTAATGCTCCTGTTGGTTCATCACATAATAATAATTTTGGATTCTTAGCTATTGCTCTTGCAATCGCAACTCTTTGTTGTTCTCCTCCTGATAATTGTGAAGGGAAATTATTCATTCTATCTTGTAAACCTACTTTTTTTAATACCATTTCTGGATCTAAAGATTTTTTACAGATTTGCGTTGCAAGTTCTACATTTTCCTTTGCTGTTAGATTTTGAACTAAATTATAAAATTGAAATACAAAGCCTATATCATTTCTTCTATAACCAATCAATTCCCTGTTTTTTAAATTTGTAACATCTTTTCCGTCTACAAATACTTTTCCAGAACTTGCATAGTCCATTCCACCCAAAATATTTAAAGCTGTTGTTTTTCCTGCTCCTGAAGGACCTACAATTACTACTAATTCTCCCTCTTCTATCTGGAAATTAGTGTTATTTAAAGCTTTTATTTCTATTTCTCCCATTTTATATATTTTATTTACATTTCTAAATTCTATATATGACATAATATCACCTTCTAATAGGTATTTTTATATTTTAAATTATATCATATAAATTTTTTATTTAAAAGATTTTTAATTTTTATTTAAGATTTTTTTGTGTGAATTTTTTGTGAACAATTTTAAATCCCCCACTTACTTATAAGTAAGTGGGGGTGAAAAAGCTATTATCTATATATCTTTGTTTATAAGTTTAACGTCTGTATCTAAAATGTTGTACTTTTCTTCGCTTGATTTCTTGTTTATTACTCTTGAATCTCCTTTAAATTTAGTTCTTCTCGGTATGATAGATCTTCTAACGATTGCAATCGTGCAAGAAATCAGTGAAATAACAAAAACAATAGCCGCAGCAACTAAAAACTCTGGATGATACATAACTTTTCCTTTCTTAAGATTGTAATTAAAATCTTAATATTACTAACCTTAAATTTTAATTATAACCTATTTATTAAAATTGTAAACTTCCCATTGTCTAAAGCTAATGAGATTGCGGTTACCTATATTTCAAGAATTTAATTTTTTCAACAATTTTTTTCATTTGTTTCAAGATAAATATAAAATAAAAATTTTTTAAAAAAAGGATGTGTGCCTATGGAAGAAACGGCAAAACAACAACTCGTCTTTTTTCTCCAAAAATAGACTCTTTGTTCCAAGTTTTATTTGGTGAAGTAAGTAATAAGCCTGTACTAAGAAGATTTTATCCTGAAGATAAAAAAGAAATATCAGAAATAACAGGGTTATCTATAGATGAAATTAAAAAATTATAATTTTTAATGAAAAACTAGGAGATTTAAAAATTTTCTAGTTTTTTATTAACTAGATTTAAAAATATTGATATATAAGCATTATACAATAATTGATTTAATTTTAAATTATATTTTTAATAATTATTCTTATACCGTCCTTAATTCCTTGTTCATAATATTTAGTAAGAAGCAAATTCAAATATTTACAAAAATTTAAAAAAAGAATTGCTTTTAAAACAATTCTTTTTCTATTAATAAATTTTTTCCATTAATTTATTAATATTATTATTAATATAATTTCTAGTAATAATAGTAATTAATAAATAAACAAAAGCAATAATTCCTATAAAAATAAAACTATTTAAAATATTTTCCAAAACTATTCCCAATATAATTAACAAAGTTATACTAAGAAGCCCAAGTGCAACTGGCCAAATTAAATTCATATTTTGTTTTACAACAGCATATTCAGAATTCCATTCTAGTTTTGGTTTCTTTAAATCTACAATAATTAAAATATAACTTTGGAATACTCCCATTATAATACTTGTAATTAAAATTAATAACAAATATAAAATATCTGCTTTAATTAAAATTCCTGCAATTATAACTGTAATTATACTCATAATACTTGTCATAATAATATTTGGCATAACCTTATAATCTATTTGCTTCATATATTTTACTGGTATATATTTCATAAAAACTGCATTTTGTCCGTCTCTTGAAATTGCTGTTGCTGAAATATATATAAACATTAAGAAAAATTGAATAACGCATAAAATGCCAACACCTATATAAATAGATGTTTTATTAGTAAACATACTTGCAAAATCAACAGTTTGTCCATTGCTTTCCCCATTAATACCTAATATTGTCATACCAATAATTAATATTGGGAAAATTATTGCTGGAAGTACACATTGCATAAAAAATATTGGGTTTCTAAGTAATGTTTTAAATTCCTTACCAACATAAGTTTTAAAAATAGTTGAATTTTTAAAAACTTTTTTCTCATCTATTTTCTTTTTATTTTTCTTTCCGCTAGAAAGATTACCAACTGCACCTTTTAAATATAGTTTTTGTCCAACTAATAAATAAAGTGCATAAATTACTGCTGTTGTAGCAATTAAAAATACTATATTTAATAGCTGTATTCCAATATTTATATTTGTTAAGCTTTCGATTGCCATACCTAGTGTTGGAAAAGCATTTTTTACCAACTCTACCATACCATTTGCTTTCATAACCATTTGAACTAATTCTTCTGGTGAACTATCAGTATTTCCCATAGCAAAAGATGCTACAAATACAATTACTAATATTAATATAGTTGCAATTAATTGGAATCTATTTCTATTTTTAGTAAATTTTGCAAAGCTCATAACAATTAAAACAAGCAAGCTAGATATTAGTACAGGTATTATTGGGAATACTAATAGTACAATTACCATTTCTATATAATATAAGATATTTGCATATGTAAGTATTCCATAAATACTAAGTGGTATTAAACCTAAAATTGCTACAATAAAATATTCTGTAACTAATAATACATTTGTCTTTGCAATTACTATTTGACTAGGCTTTAATGGTAACGGTAAAATATACTCATTGTCTTTTGAATAATACAATAAATTTATTGCTGAAAATATACTTTGTATTAGCACAAAGCCAGCTATTGCAAGTAATATTACCCCTAAAAACATTTTTTCTTGATGTATTTTTAATAATTCTGAAATTAAAGAATTACTAAATACACCTACTATTCCAGCCAAATATAGAAATAAAAACACATATAAAACTATCATTGATTTTGATTTTTTATTGCTATTTATTTCTTTTGCTGTTTCCATATTTTGAAACGAATTTTTTAAAATTACTTTACTTAAACTTAATACTTTACTCTTCATTTTCTGTTATCTCCAAGAATAAATCTTCCAAAGATTTATTTTCCTTAAATTTATTTTGCATTTCTTCAAATGTACCTACAAAAACTAATTTTCCTTTATTTATAATGCCTACTCTGTCACAAAGCTTTTCTGCAACTTCTAGAACGTGTGTTGAGAAAAATACTGTGTTTCCTTGTTTTTTATGTTCTCTCATCATCTCTTTTAAATCATATGAAGATTTTGGGTCTAGCCCTGTCATTGGTTCATCTAATATCCAGTTTTTAGGGTTATTTAATAATACTCCGACATATTACTATTTTTTGCCTCATACCGTGTGAATAACTTTCTATTTCACTATTTAAGTCATCATATATTTCAAATTTTTTTGTTAAACTTTCTATTCTTTCTTTTCTTACATCATTTGGTACTTCATATATGTCTGCTAAAAAGTTTAAATATTCAATTCCCTTTAATTTAAGAAACATATCCGGACTATCTGGCACAAAACCAAATTGTTTTTTAGCTTCTAGAGGTTCTTTTGTAATACTTTTACCATCTATTAATATATCTCCTTCATCTGGATTTAAAATTCCTGTTATCATTTTAATTGTAGTTGTTTTACCAGCTCCATTTGGTCCTAAAAAACCAAATATTTCACCATTTCTTATTTCTAAATTTAAATCATCAATAGATTTTTTTCCCTTTACATATGATTTAGATACATTTTCTATTTTTATCATCTTTTATTCTCCTATTTTTTAAATAATTTTCCAAATAAACCTTTTTCTTGTTTATCTTCATTTTTCTTATCTTTTTTATTTTTACCTTTTCTTTCTTTTTCTATTAATTCATCTATTTTTTCTTCTGTAATATCATCTTCTTCGTCATCATATTCTTCATCTTCATCATCATCATCATAGTATTCATCGTATTCATCGTATTCATCGTATTCATAATATTCATCATCATCATATTCTTCTTCGTCTTCATCAAATACTACTTCTTCAAAATCATCATCTTCATCATCATAATATTCTTCTTCCTCGTCAAATTCTTCTATATCCTCATATTCATCAATATCATCATCGTCATTTTTAACTTTTTTATTTTTTGTTCTTTTATTATTTTTAGTACTTATTTCTTCATCTTCTAATTTTTCAGTTTTGATATTATCATCTTTATTATCTATATTTTCTGTTTCTTCTATTTTATATTCAGATAAATCTTTTTCGAATTTTTCGCTTACTTCTTCTTGGAAAACATTATAAATATTTTTAATACCTTCAATTCTCCAATAATTTGCATTAATAAGTGTTCCCATATTTATTTTAATATTTACAACTTCTTCTTCAAAATCTTTTTCTTTTTCTTCAATATCTTTTAAATATGTTTTATTATATAATTCTTTATATGCTTTCTTAGTTGCTTTTCCTGTAGTTTCTTTTATTATTAAATCATATAATTTATCAATTTGTTCTATGTCTAAATTAAAATTATTACAAGCCTCAAACATTAACCTACTATGAATTTTTTTACCATTCATAGCTGTCATTCTTTCATTATCTAAAAAGCCTACTATATATTCTTTTTTTGCTTTTAGAAAAGCTAATTTAACACTAACATCTCTTAATAATTTTTCTGGTTTTGTTAATTTTACTAAACCATTATTTACTTCTGGAAGTAATTTTTTCATCTTATCATAAATACTAATATATAGTTTAGCTTCTTCAACTGCAATTCTATTTCTTTCTTCTACTGCTCTTTTAATTACTTGTTCATCAAATGGTAATCTTTCATTTTTACCATTTTTTAACATTATATTTATTAATTCCTCATTATTCGCTTCAAAATCTTCTATAAATTTTTTAGCAATTTGGATATTTTTATAATTAAATTTTTCAAAATTATAATTTACAGATTTTAAAACATTTAAGTAATTACTCTCAACATTTCTATGTAATTTTGCATATTTATTTCTTTCTCTTTGTCTTTCTGTAAATATTACTAATGTTTTCACATAATTTTCTCTTAAATCTTTTAATTCCTGATTATTTTTATCAAAAATATCTTCTATTTTTTTAAGCCTTTGGTCTAGTGTACTTGTATTTTCGCTTAAATCATTAAACAATTCATTTCTTTGTTCTTCTAATTTAACGTTTTCTTCATGGATTTTTTGTTGTTTTTTTTGCATAGTCTCTATTTCTTTTGCTGCTTCTTCAAACCTTGCTATTACTTTTTCTTCTTCATTTATAGTTCTTTGGTATTCTTTTATTTCTTCTATTATTTTTTTGTAATTCTCATAATTATTTCTTATGTTATTTTCTTTATCTAGCCCTAGCTTTTTATCAAAATAATTTTCTAAGACTATTGCACTTCTTTCATACATTTTAAAATACCTCCGACTTTTTATATGTTTTATTATAAAACATTTTTTTCTAAAATTCCAGCTTTTAGAAAAATTAATTTAACTTTTCTTTTTATTTAACTCTTTTTATTTAATAACTTTGTTTAAATTAATTTTTATTTTTACTAAATACAAAAAAAGACAAGGTAGAAAGAAAAATTTTTCTATTCCACCTTGTCTTTTTTGTAGATGAATAATCACCTCCGGAGGTTATACTATATGATAGTGCTAACACTTATGAAAGTTGCTCAAAACTAGAAATCAGAGAACGAATCTTATCTTCTTTCTCGAGAACCTCAAATGGATCGATGTCAGCAGCATCAAGCCCGTCCACTACACCAAAGAACTTCTTTAGTATCTTGATGTTTTCAAGAACAACACTTGCTGTTAGCTGCTGATAATCGTCATAACTCTCCTCTTCTTCCTCTTGAGAAGGCTCTTCGTCCTCATCTGGTACATTTGTAAGATTATGCATAACAACATAATCATCCAAAATGTCAAAAGGCTTATACGTCATAGGAGTTCCTATAGAAGCCAGATACTTCTCGTACTCGGCATCTTTAGAAGCCATCTCCTTAAAAACAGAAGCTATGACATCAGCCTTTGGGAAAAGCACTTCAGCTTCAGCACTTGTAAATCCAAGCTCCTTCAAGCTACCAAATACGAAATTTTCCTTGCTAGATGACTTAAGCAGGAAGATGACTCTATTCCGATCATCAACATTACGATGAGTCTTTATGTACTTGTAAAGCCTCTTACAAATACCAGCTGTGAGGATAATATCCTCATCCATTGCATTATAGAGTTCCTCATAATTGGAAGCATATCCAGAAAGGAAATCCTTATGCTTCAGCTGATACTGATACCGAAGCTCGTTTCTAAGTGGCATAACCAACTCAATAGGAATAAGCTCCATACCAACATTTACATAAGAGTCATCAGTCGTAAGACCAAGCTGTCCAAGAGCCTTCTCTCTACTATCATCAAAGCTTAGCTTCCAAAGAAGCCAGAAGAAAGAATTTTCTTCCATATCAAATGCAAAGTCAAAAGCCATTTCAATGACGTTCATTGAAACTCCAGTTTTGGAAAGCTTGTCCAAGAACTTAGTCCTGAACTTCATTCCATTCATAGTTGTGCTTGCCATATTAACCTCCTAAAGTAAAAAACTATACGTGTTTATATTATACTACGTATTCCATTTTATGTCAATTTTGTTTTTTGGTAAATATCTAATTAAAAAATATAATTACTTTTAGTCATATTTTCTTATTTTTGTAAATAAACTATATATAAGGTTTAATTACAAACAATTTTAAAACTATTGATTTTAATAAACTTTTGTAATATTATATATGTATCACAAAGGAGGAAATATGGACAAGTTAAAAAAGAAAAAAATAATTTTAACAACAATTACTATTGTTTTATTTATTATTGTTTTAATACTTATTTATTTAGTATTTTATAAATATGTACTAAAAAGAAGTTTCGAGAATTCTGTTCTTGATTTTTCTAACAAAAATGAAGAAACTATTTTTGAAATAAAAGATATCACATTTTTTAGTAACGCAGATTCTAAAAACAAATATGCTTCTAGTACAAATTTCACGATTGAGAATTTATACCAATATACAGATATGGCAATTTTTATAACGAGCCCTAAAGAAGAAAAAACTTTAGAAAATACTTTAAAAAGTGTATATATAGATAATATAAAATTTACAAAAACACCAGAACTTGGAGAAGCTAGTTTATATTATAAAAATATTTCTAATTTCTCAAAAAGTGATATTATTGATAATAATAAAATAAATAATAGATTAGATTTTAATATTACATCATCTGATGAAGCAAATTTAGACACACCTACACTTTATAATAATTTAGCAAACCCAATTGTTTTAAGCTATGTAAATGAAAATATAAAAACAGATTATACTTTAACAGATACATCAAGTCCAATTACATATGACGGAAGTTTACTAAAAAGATGTGGTATATTATTAAATGATATAAATTGTTCACTTTCTTTTGATATTTATATTACAAATAATTTAAATGAAGAATTTAAAACTACACTTTATATTGATATACCTTTAGAGTCTGATACAGAATCTATTTATAATGGAAGTGTTACTCTAAAAAAAGATATTAATAATATTTTTTACCGTTACAAATAAGGAGGCATATTATGGGAAAAGATTTAACAGTTGCGGAAAAACTTAAGAAAAAATATCACAAAACAGAAGAAGTTACTAATTTAAAAGATATGTTATATCGTTCTTGTGATATATATCGTAGCAGAACTGCTTTTAAAATAAAAGATGAACACAGTAATATCAAAAATATTTCTTATGAAGAATTTAAAAAAGATGTAGTTTATCTTGGTACAAATTTAATAAAAAAAGGGTTCTTAAATAAAAGAATTGCTGTAATTGGTAAAAATTCTTATAAATGGAGTGTTTCTTATTTAGCTGCAACAATTGTTGGTATTGTTGTTCCTATTGATAAAGAATTACATACAGATGATGTTATTAATTTTATGAACGTCTCACAAACTGTATGTATTTTAGGTGATACGAAAAACTTGGATAGTGTTTTAGATAATATTTCTAAAATAGAAAACCCTGATACTTATTTTATATCTTTTGAAAAACAATTTGATAAATTTTTAAATGAAGGAAAAGATTTGTATAATGCTGGTTTTACTGATTTTGATGATATAGAAATTAACCCAGATGAGATGCGTATTTTACTTTTTACTTCTGGAACTACTGGAAATGCAAAAGGTGTTTGTTTATCTCAAAGAAATGTATGCTCAAATTTACTTTCAACATATGGTATAGTAAAAGTCAAAAGAAGTGATTTATTTTTCTCTATTTTGCCTTTACATCATACTTATGAGTGTACTTTAGGTTTTCTACTTCCAATATATAGTGGAGCATCTATTTGTCATTGTGAAGGTTTACGTTATATTGTAAAAAATATCCAAGAATACCACCCTTCTGTTATTTTATGTGTTCCTTTATTATTAGAAAACCTACATAAAAATATTATTAAAAATATAAATAAAGGCTTACCTAAAAAATATCAAAAAGAAAACAACGAAAACCCATATAAAGACTTACCACTTTTCTTGAAAAAAATTGTAAAAGCAAAAGTTAAAAATACTTTAGGTGGAAGATTACGTGTATTTATAGTTGGTGCTGCAAGTTGTAAGCCTGAGATTATATCTGATTTTAGAGATTTAAAATTAAATACTCTTCAAGGATATGGTTTAACAGAATGTTCTCCTTTAGTTGCAGGAAATACTGACTTTTTCCAAAAAGATGATAGTGTAGGTCTTCCTATTCCTAATGTTTCATATAAAATAGACAAGCCTAGCAATGAAGGTATTGGAGAAATTATAGTTAAAGGTCCTAATGTAATGCTTCGGTTATTATGAAGATGATAAGAAAACTAAAGAAACTATTATAAACCGGTTGGTTTCATACAGGTGATTTAGGTAAAATTGATGAAAATGGTTATTTATATATTACAGGTAGATGTAAATCTGTTATAGTTACTAAAAATGGTAAAAATGTTTATCCAGAAGAAGTTGAATATTACTTAAATGATAGTCCTCTTATTTCTGAATCTCTAGTCTTAGGTGTTCAAAAAGAAGGTGATGATGAGACATATGTTAATGCTCAAATTTACCCAAATATTGAAGCTATTACAGAATATTTAAAAGGAAGTGTTCCTACTAAAGAAGAAATTTGGAAATTAATTTCTGATGCTGTCTCTTCAGTAAATAAAAAACTTCCTAATTATAAACATATTAAAAATTTTGTAATTCGTGATAAAGAATTTGAAAAAACTACTACTCAAAAAGTTAAACGTTATGGTGAAAATTTAAAAATAAAAAAAGATAAGAACAATTAGCATTAAAACTAATTGTTCTTTTAATTTAATCAATTTCAATTGCACCAGTATATAGACCATAATACATTCCGTGTTGTTTTATTAAATCTTCGTGTTTTCCACGTTCTATAATACTTCCGTGGTCTAATACCATTATTAAGTCTGAATTCTTAATTGTTGATAATCTATGTGCTATTACAAAAACAGTTCTTCCTTTCATTAACTTATCCATACCGTCTTGAACTACTTTTTCTGTTCTTGTATCTATTGAAGATGTTGCTTCATCTAATATTAATACAGGTGGGTTATTTAATGCTGCTCTTGCAATTGAAAGTAATTGTCTTTGTCCTTGTGATAAACCTTCTCCGCTTCCTTCTATCATAGTGTCATATCCATGTGGTAAATGTTTTATAAACTTATCTGCATTTGCAAGTTTTGCAGCTTTTTCTACTTCTTCATCAGTTGCATTTAATTTACCATATCTAATATTTTCTCTAATTGTTCCTGTAAATAAATTAGTATCTTGAAGTACCATACCTAAAGATCTTCTTAAATCTTGTTTTCTTATCTTTTTAATATTAATTCCGTCATAACGTATTTTTCCACCTTGTATGTCATAAAATCTATTTATTAGATTTGTAATAGTTGTTTTACCAGCTCCTGTTGCTCCTACAAAAGAAACTTTTTCTCCTTCTTTTGCAACTAAAGTTATATCGTGTAATATTTCTTTATTTGGCTCATATCCAAATTTTACGTGTTCTAGTTCTACATTTCCACATAATTTTGTATATGTCACATTTCCATTATGATGTGGATGTTTCCAAGCCCACATACCTGTTCTTTCTTCTACTTCAACTATTTTTCCATCTTCTTCTTTACAATTAACAAGTGTTACATATCCATTATCTTTTTCTGATTCTTCATCTATTAAATCAAATATTCTTTCAGCTCCAGCTAGTGCCATAATTATTGAGTTCATTTGTTGTGATACTTGACCTAGTGGGTTTGTAAATGCTTTTATATATTGTAAAAATGCTGCTATTCCACCTATTGTTAATATTCCATTTATTGTTAGAACTCCGACCTATTACTGCAACTAATACATATCCTAAATTTCCTATGTTCATTATACAAGGCATTAAAGTATTTGCGTAACTATTTGCTTTTGTCATACTATCACATAAAGCTTCATTTAATTTATCAAATTTTTTCTTATTTTCTTCTTCATAGCGAAATACTTTAACAACTTTTTGCCCTGCCATCATTTCTTCTATATAACCATCTACTATACTTAAATTCTTTTGCTGAGCTATAAAGTTTTTAGAACTTCTTTTTGCAAAAAATTTAGATACTAATACCATTATAGCAACCATTACTAATACAAATAATGTCATATAAATGTCTGTTGCAAACATTGCAAATAATATTGCTATCATTGATATTGCACAAGAAAATACTTGTGGAATACTTTGTGATATCATTTGTCTTAATGTATCTACATCATTTGTATATGTACTCATTGTTTCACCATGTGGGTGGCTATCAAAATATTTTATTGGAAGTGTTTGCATATGATGAAACATTTCTGTTCTTATTCTTTTTAATACTCCTTGTGAGATGTTTATCATTAATCTATTATATAAATATGTTCCAATTATTCCTAAAATATAAATTACAGCCATAATGATTATTGCTTGTAACAAATTACTATAATCTGGATTTGCGTTTCCTATTAGAGGTGTTATTATATCATCTATTAAATATTTAATAAATTGAACACCTAAAACACTTGCAATAGCACTTACTATGATACTAATACACACAACTACAAATTGAAGTTTATATGTACTTGTTACATATTTTAATAGTCTTTTTAATGTTTTAAATGTATTCTTATTTTTGCTCTTCTTTGTTTCCTTCTCCATTATCTTCCTCTCCTTTCTTTTGAGATTCGTATACTTCTTTATATATTTCATTTGTTTTTAATAATTCTTCAGATGTTCCTATTCCGTTTATTTTACCGTCATCTAATACTATTATTCTATCTGCATCTTCTACTGATGTTATTCTTTGTGCTATTATTATTTTTGTTGTATTTGGTATTTCTTCTCTAAATGCTTTTCTAATTAATGCATCTGTTTTTGTGTCTACTGCTGATGTTGAGTCATCAAGTATTAATATTTTTGGTTTTTTAAGTAATGCTCTTGCTATACAAATTCTTTGCTTTTGACCACCAGATACATTTGTTCCACCTTGGTCTAACACTGTATCATATTTATCTGGAAATTCTTGAATAAACCCATCTGCTTGTGCTAATTTACATACTCTTACTATTTCTTCGTCTGTTGCTTTTTTATTTCCCCATTTTAAGTTTTCTTTTATTGTTCCAGAAAATAATACATTTTTTTGAAGTACTACTGCAACTTCATTTCTTAATGTTTCAATATCATAATCTCTTACATCTACTCCTCCTACTTTAATTGAACCTTTTGTTACATCATAGAGTCTTGGAATTAAGTTTACTATTGTTGATTTTGAGCTTCCTGTTGCTCCTATTATTCCTATTGTTTCACCTGATTTTATATCTATATTAATATCTTCTAAAGGCAATTCATCTTCTGCTTTTGCATCATCATATTGGAATGATACATTTTCAAATTTAATTGAACCGTCTTTTACTTCCATTACAGGGTTTTCTTTATTTTTAATTGTACTTTCTTCATCTAGAACTTCTACAACTCTTTCTGCTGAAGACTGTGCTATTATTATCATTACAAATACAAATGATAACATCATTAAACTAGATAGTATTTGCCACGCATATGTTATTATGCTAGATAATTCACCTGCCTGCATTGATCCTCCTATTATCATTTTTGCACCTAGCCAAGAAAGTAATAATATACAAGTATATATTGTAAGTTGCATTGCAGGAGAGTTAAATGCTACTATTTTTTCTGCTTTTTTAAATAAGTCATATACTTTTGAGTTTACTTCTTCGAATTTTTTCTCTTCGTACTCTTCTCTGTTATATGCTTTTACAACTCTAATTGCATTTAAGTTTTCACCAACTACTCTGTTTAATACATCATATTTTTTAAATACTTTCTCAAAATATGGATGTGCTTTTATTGAGATAAAGTACAATGCTACTGCTAATATTGGCATAGTTACAACAAATATTAATGCTAATTTACTGTTTATACTAAATGCCATTGCTAATGCAAATATAAGCATTATAGGTGCTCTAACAAGTATTCTAATTATCATCTGAAATGCCATTTGTACATTTGTTACATCTGTTGTAAGTCTTGTTACTAAACTTGATGTTGAGAATTTATCTATATTTGTAAATGAATAGTTTTGTATATTATAAAACATACCTTTTCTTAGATTTTTTGCAAAACCTGATGATGCTTTTGCTGCAAATCTTCCTGATAACATACCAAATGTTAATGATAAAAAGGCTGATACTACTAAAATTGCTCCTATTTTAAATATATAGTTTAAATCTCCATTTTGAACACCAACATCTATTATTTTTGCCATTAAATATGGTATTACTACTTCCATTACAACCTCAAAAATAACAAATATTGGTGTTAATATTGAATCTTTTTTATATTGTCCTATAAATTTTGAAAGTTTCTTTATCATTGTTTTATCCTCTCCTCTCTAAATTTTTAGCCATTTTTTTTGTTAGTTCTAAATATTTTTCTACTTCTTCTTTTGTTAAACCTTCTTGCATTTTCTTTTCCATATTTTTAATGCTTTTATCTAATTTTTTTCTTAATTCTAAAGCTTTTTCAGTTAGTACTATCTTTCTTAATCGTGCATCATTTCCTACCATTTCTCTTTT
>CALXEY010000025.1 GCA_944387455.1 uncultured Clostridia bacterium | reverse complement strand
TGATTTTATAATGAAAAAAGAATACGATGAAAAAGAAACTTTATGTGAGATTGTTAATCTGTTAAATAAAAAAGATAAAAAATGTAGCGAATTAATGTTAATAAACTAAAGAAAAAGGTCAAAAATATATAAAATTTGGCTTATTAAGGTTGACCTAAAAATAAAAATGGAGTAAACTATAAATAGTTTAAATCATTGAAATTTGAATCAAATTATAACTTGGAGCTTAAAAATATTGAAATCTAGGGAATTCCCCAGTCAAAAAAACTCATACATAATAAAGACATTGCATTGACAAAATAAATACAATGTGATAAAATATGCTTGAAGGAGATGATAATTATGGCACAAACATTGATAAATTTTAGAATAGATGACGGTACTAAAAAACAAATGGAACAAATTTGTAATGAATTGGGAATAAATTTATCTACTGCATTTAATATTTTTGCTAAAAAAGTAGTTAGAGAAAAAAGAATTCCTTTTGATGTTTCAATCGACCCATTTTACTCAGAAACTAATTTAATAGCTCTAAATAAATCAATGAGAGAATTAGAAAATGGTAAAACTGTTACTAAAACAATGGAAGAATTGAAGAAGATGGAAAATGAGTAGTATATCCTTTACAGAAAGTGCTTGGGAAGAATATTGTTATTGGCAGACCCAAGATAAAAAGACTTTAAAAAGAATTAATTTATTATTAACAGATGTGCAAAGAAATGGTTTTCAGGTTTAGGAAAGCCAGAACTTTTAAAAGAAAATTTATCTGGATATTGGAGTAGAAGAATTGATGATGTTAATAGATTAGTATATAAAATAGAAAATGATAAAATAGAAATAATACAATGTAAAGGACATTATAAATAATTCCAAGTTTATTGGAATTATTTATAATTAATCATTGTTTTTAATAAATGTATTTGCAATGTTTTCACATAAAGATATATATAATTTTTGATTTTCTTTAGGTATTTTTTCTAGTATTTTAGAAAAAGTTTTATCTATATTTGTATCTGAAATTCCAAGTATTAAATAATCTAAATCAAGTTTTAAAATATTTCCAAGTTTGGTAATTGTAGCTAAACTAGGTATTCCAGTTCCTCTTTCTATTTCACTAATATATGTAGGTGATATTTCCAACATTTCTGATAATTTTTCTTGTGTTAAGCTTAATTCTTTTCTTCTTTGTTTTATTCTTTTTCCAATTTCTTTATAATTTATTTTATCCAAAAAACTCACCTCTTTATAATAAATTATTTTATAATGAAAAAATTTTAAATAAAATAAACTAAAATTGTTGAACTTAAACTAGAATTGTAGTAAAATAATTTTAGTTTAAGTTTGAAAGGTGGAAAAGATATGAAAAACAAAAGAAAAGATAAAGGAATTACGCTTATTGCTTTAATTGTTACAATAATTGTTTTACTAATTTTAGCGGGTGTTTCAATTGCTATGTTAACTGGAGAAAATGGAATTTTAACACAAGCTATCAATGCTAAAGAAACGACAGATAAAAATAAAGATATCGAGAAAATTAAATTAGCAATTTCAGAAGCACAAATTGGTGAAAGTGGATATCAAGAATTAGAAGTGGATAATTTTGAAAAAGTATTAAACGATCAATTTAAAGGAAGAGATTTACAATTGTCAGACAATGGAGATGGAAGTTTTATGCTTGAACTTGATAATATGAGTAAAAGTTTTTATATAGATAGTAATAAAGAAATAATAAGTAATGAAAATATTCTTAAAATAAGTACAGAAGAAGAATTAAAAAGATTTAGAGATGAGGTAAATAGTGGAAATACTTATAAAGGCTGGTACATATTTTTAGAAAATGATATTACATTAAATATAAATGAAGAATGGAAACCAATAGGCTTATACCCAATGGAAAATTCTTCTCCAAATGATGAAACTAATACACCATTTAGTGGGATTTTTGATGGATGTGGGTATGAAATAAATGGTATATATATAAATACAACAGATAAAACACAAGGTTTTTTTGGATTAGTAATTGGAGGAACAATAAAAAATTTAGGAATAGGTGAAAATAATAATATAATAGGAGGAATTTCAACAGGAGGAATTGCAGGGTATTTATATAATAACGCTAAAGGAGTTAATTGTTATAACAAATCTGATATTAAAGTAAATTCTTATAGTGGAGGAGTGTTTGGACAAGCGAGTAATAATACATATATAGAAAATTGTTATAATGAGGGAAAAATAAGTTCAGAAAATTCAACTACTTTAGTTGGAGGAATATGTGGTAATTTAACTAATAATTCAATAATAAGCAAATGTTATAATATAGGTAATATAAATTGTAATATAACAACTAATGTAGGAGGAATTGTTGGTCAAGCACAGAAATCAAAAGTAGAAAATAGTTATAATTGCGGAAATATAGAGGGAGAAACAAAATTAGGAGGAATTATAGGGCAAATATATAATTTTTCTACATTACAAAATTGTTATAATATTGGGAACATAGATGGAAATTATAGAATAGGGGGAATTGCAGGACTAAGTTCAGCTGAAATTTATAATTGTTATAATATAGGAAATATTTTAGGAAATAGTGAATTAGGAGGGATAGTAGGTCTAAATACTATATCGGAAACTACTGATTCTGAAGGGATAGTAAGAAATGTTTATTCTATAGAAAGTATATATGGAGTTAATAATAGTATAATAGAACAAGCAGAAGTAAAAAAATTAGAAGAAGTAAAATTAATATCTTCGTTATTAGGAGAAGCTTTTGAAAATGATGATAATAATATAAATAAAGGTTTTCCAATATTAAAATGGCAAGTATAAACTTACGAGTGTAATTTTGCTTAATTTTAATAGTAAATAATTAAATAAAAATGTGCAAAAATAAAAAAAGAAATAGCTTTTTTGCTATTTCTTTAATGTCTTTTATATGTATCTCTTGAAAGTAGTACTTTATCAACTACTTGCCCATTACATTTTAAGATTTTGTATGCTTCTGAATAAATTGAATTTGCAGTTCTACCAGTTTCATATGCTGAAATTTCAACTTCATAATCATCATCTTGTTTTAAACCAAAAATTTGACAAGTTGCAACTCCACCAGAAACAGTACAAAGTATTTTTATAGGGTAATTTCTATTATTTTTAAATTGAAAATCAAGTGAGCCATAAACAACAGTTGCATCTCTACTTGCTTTTACATATGAAGGTACAAATTGGTGATTAGTTCTTTCTACAATATCAAGGTTTGCATATATAACAGCATTATAAATTGTAGAAGATATTTGACAAATACCACCACCTAAGCCGTCAACAACTTGCCCACTAACATATATAGGAGCTTCTTTATAACCTGCAGCAATAGTTCTAGCACCTACTACTTTGTTATATGAAAAAGTCTCACCAGGCATTAAAACAGTACCATTTACTTTGTTTGCAGCTAATCTTAAATTAGTAGTTCTATCTGTATCACGTGTAGAATAATTTGTTGAAAATTGTGCAAGTAAATCTGGAAAAGCTTCTGTTCCTATCATATTAGTTGTAACATTTGGATAAAGTGTTTTTAATGGAATTGTATATTCTTCAGAAGAATTACTTGCAATCATAGCTTTAGCTTCTTCTACTGATATATTAAAATCTAAACCATTTTCAGAAGGATATACAGAAAATGGGTCTTGTGTATAATAAGCATCTTTTGGTTCTTTATATATTTCAGTATGTATTTTATCTATATCAATAGGAGTAGGTGTTTTATTTGCCACAACAATTTCTATAGGTTGGTTTATAGTTTGTAAATTAGAAATTCCATTTTTTATAGCTTTTATAGTAGCATCTATATCAACAACTACACCTTCTTTTCCTGTTGTTATTATTAAATTATTATCCTCTATATAATAACTACTTTCAATAACTTTATCAGGTAGTTGTGAAGATATTTCATTTAAATTTGTAGTTAATTGCTCACTATTAAGATTTACAGTTGGTTCTATATTAACATCCCCAAACATAGAAGATAAAACATAAAAATTATTTTGGAAAAGATTTCCTTGTCTTCCAACGCTATAAGCTTTATTTACAGCATCTTTTATATCAAAACTAGCTTCTATTTGCTCTAGAGATATAGTTGTTTGATAATCACCGTGCTTTAAAGTTATTTCTTGTGGTAAAGATTGGTTAATATAATTTTCAACAGCAGTTCTTGCTTCTTCTTTACTCATATTTGAAACATCAATACCTTTAATATGTACACCAAATGCCATATTTTGGTTTAAAGCATTGTAGCCTGTAAAAATTAAAAAAGCAATGATAAAAATGGCTATAATAATAAAAACTAAAATTCCTAAAATTGATAAAACACTTTTCTTTTCTTTTTTTACAGGTTCGAAATTTTGAATTACATTTGTTTCATCCTCTTTTTTTACTATAGCTGTGTTTTCTTCATTTTTTAAATTTTTTTCTAACTTTTTATTTTCTTGTTTTACTTCCTCTTTAATTTCTTTTTCAACTTCTTTAACGCTCATTTAACTCTCCTTTTGCTTAATATCTATTTAATTATAGCATATTTTTTTGTAAAAAAATATATATTTATATAAAAAATTGTCAAAATAAATTTTTCAAAAATGTATATACTATAATTATAAAACTTTTATTTAAGTTTTATGAGTCCAATTTATGAAATTTTCTATTTTAAGAAAATTTACAAGGAGGATATTATGAGTAAGTTAATATCAAATAATTTAAGAGAAGAAATAGCAAAAGAGCTAGGAGTATATGACACAGTAAAAAAAGACGGTGGTTCTTGGGCAAATGTTTCATCTAAAGACTGTGGTAATATTGTAAAAAAAGCAATTGAGATAGCAAATAGAACAGTAGAATAAGAAAACAAGGAGCTTAGAGTAATAACTCTAGGCTTTTAAAATGAATTGTATTAATAAAAATATTATAAATAATGAAGTAGAAGAAAATCTATTTATTAGGTGGATAATTATTTTAATTAAAAATGAACAAGAGAGGTTTTTACATATATTATTATTAAAAATATTAAATATAAAATAAATATTACATAATAAGTGGGCAAAATGATAAATAAGATTAAAAATCAAAATGCCTATGAGCTAAAAAATGAAACATATTAAAATTTCTTAAGAACTTAATGAAAGATTTAAGATAATATTAAAAAATAGAAGTTATAAGAAAATTATAAAGGAAATTACCGCAAAAGTTGGAAATGAAATGCCTCAAAATTATGAAATAAAGTTTCAAAAATAAAGAAAGAACTAAAAAATAATTTTCAGTTCTTCC
This sequence comes from uncultured Clostridia bacterium, assembly GCA_944387455.1. GTDB lineage: Bacteria > Bacillota > Clostridia > TANB77 > CAG-508 > CAG-269. The sequence continues at coordinate 13,115 of CALXEY010000025.1, read as the reverse complement.
TACATATAGAATTTTCTTATATACAAAATACTGCATATAATGGTACAGATTTAATATTATTTTCTAAACCAAAGTTTTTTTCGGAAATACGTATTGCAGTTTTTGGGTTATATTTTTGCATATAAAGATTTAGGCTTTTAGATTTTGTATGTTCTTTAGATTTAACCTCAATAGGTATTATTTCTGTTTCTTTTTGAATTAAAAAATCAATTTCTGCTCTTCCATTTGATTCCCAATAATAAGTTTCATAACCATTTATTCTAAGTTCATTTTCAACATAATTTTCTGTTAATGGTCCCATTAATATCATAGAAAGTCCCGTATTTAAATCTACTTGATATAATGGATAACCAGCTTTATTTACAAATAATCCAACATCATTCATATATAGTTTAAAAGAAGTTAAATCTTTATACATTTCTATTGGTACTTGGGGAGTAGCTTTAAATACTTGATGAACTATTCCGCTATTTTTAAGCCATAAAATAGCTTCACCAAATATACTAGATGTTCCGCCTTTAGAAATAACCTTGTATTGGAATTTTTGATTTTCTTTTGCTAATTGTAAAGGAATAGAATCAAATGCAGAAACTATTCTGTTAGATTCATCATCTTCGGCATATCTTGTCATATCATTTTCATACGATTCCAAGATTTCCGCTTGAATATCAATTGTTCCAATTACTTTTCCCTCATCTAAATATGTTTGTACTACTTCTGGCATACCACCAACGACTAAATAAGTTCTATATAATTTTAAACAAAGAGAGTGTATATCATTATCCATTTTTTCATTTGAAACATAGTGTTTTTCTATTTCTTTTATTAAATTTTCTTTTCCTAGAGCATTTAAAAATTCTTTAAAAGATAATGCGTACATATTTATTATTTGTACTTTACCTACTGGAAATGAATAGTTCTTACTATTAATTTTTATACCAAGTAAAGAACCTGCAGCTATTATGTGATATTGAGGAAGTTCCTCACAAAAATACTTTAAAGATGTAAGAGCTCTTTCATTTGCCTGTATTTCATCAAAAAAAATTAAAGTTTTTTCTGGTGTGATTTTTTCATTAAAAAATAATTCTAATTTATTTATTATTTCAAGTGGGTTAATATCATCATTTATTTGATTACTAATTTGTTTATTTTTTTCAAAATTAACATATACTACATTTTCATAATACCTATTTCCAAATTCTTTTATTATATAAGTTTTACCGACCTGTCTTGCACCTTGTACAATTAAAGGTTTTCTCTTTTTAGAGTTTTTCCACTCAATTAACTTTTTAATAATTTCTCTTTCCATAAATTTTCCTCCTATAGATATTATAACAGTTATGTTCGAAAAAGTCAATAAAAATGTGATTTTTTTGCACATAACTGTTTAAAGTTTGGAATTTTTCTTTTATATATTTTTGCTCTAAAACAAAAATACCAATAATGTAGTTGCAAAAGAAGAGAAAAAGACATATAATTTACCAAAAGAAGAAAAGGAGAAGAGATGAAAGATTTAAGTATTAAAAATATAATAGAAGTAACAAAAGGAAAACTATTAGTAGGAAATGAAGAATATGTTTGCATGAGCTATTCAAAAGACACAAGAACAATAAAAGAAGGAGATTGTTATATAGGAATAAAGGGAGAAACTTTTGACGGAAATTTATTCTGGGAAAAAGCATTAGAAAATGGAGCTTCCACAGTTATAGTACAAAATGTGGAAATCGAAGATGAAAAACTAAGAAAATGGGCAGATAAAAACATAATAAAAGTAGAAGACACATTAGAAGCTCTGTATAGTTTAGCAAAATATAAAAGAAGTTTATATAATATACCAGTAATTGCAATAACAGGAAGTGTAGGAAAAACAAGTACAAAAGACATAGTAGCAAATGTAGTATCTAAAAAATATAAAACATTAAAAACAGAAGGAAATAACAATAATAATATAGGCTTACCATTTACAATACTAAGAATGCAAGATGAAGAAGTAGCTGTTATAGAAATGGGTATGAACCATTTTGGAGAAATATCTTTGCTTACATCAATTGCAAACCCAACTATTTGTATAATAACAAATATAGGGACATCACATATAGGAAATTTAGGGTCAAGAGAAAATATATTAAAAGCAAAACTAGAAATATTAGAAGGAAGTAAAAAGGAAGCAGTAATTATTAATAATGATAATGATTTATTACATAAATGGCAAAAAGAAAATAAAGAAAACTATAATATAAAAACATATGGAATTAAAGAACAAAGTGATATTATGGCAAAAGAAATTAAATTAGAAGAAAATAAAAGTACATTTACTTGTAAAATAAATAATGTAGAAGAAAAAATAAATGTACCAGTAGGTGGAGAACATTTTATATTAAATGCTTTATGTGCAATAACAGTAGGAGAAGTTTTGAAAATAGAAGCAGATAAAATAAAATTGGGGATAGAAAACTTTGAACTTACTAAAAAAAGAATGGATATAGTAGAATTAAAAAATGGTATAAAGATAATAAATGATGCATATAATGCAAGTTTAGAGTCAATGACAGCATCATTAAAAGTATTATCAGAATTTAAAGAAAGAAAAATAGCAGTGCTAGGAGATATGTTTGAACTAGGAGATTTTTCAGAAGAATTACACAAAAAAGTAGGTAAAGAGGTTGTAAAAAATAATATAGATATATTAATAGCTTGTGGAGAAAATGCGAGATATATAGCAGATGTAGCAAGAGAAAAAATGGATAAAGAAAATGTTTATATCTTAAGAAAAACAGAAGAGATAAAACCTTTATTAGAAAAAATAGTTAAAAATAATGATGTTATTTTATTCAAAGCATCAAATGGTATGAAGTTTTATAAAATAGCAGAAGAGGTGATTGATTTATGGAAAAAATAAAAGTAGGAGTTATATTTGGTGGTATGTCTACAGAAAACGAAGTATCTGTAGTTTCTGCTGGTTCTATACTTGGAAATATAGATAGAAAGAAATTTGAAGTATTTCCAATATACATAGATAAACAAGGAAAATGGTATATGTTTATTGAAGACGGTAAAAAAAGAAAACTAGGAGCAGAAGTTGAAAATATAATTGAAATAGAAAATATAGAAGAATATTTACAAAAACTAGATGTGGTATTTCCAGTATTACACGGACTATATGGAGAAGACGGAACTATACAAGGTTTATTTGAATTATTAAAAATACCATATGTGGGTTGTAGAGTATTAGCTTCTAGTGTTGGTATGGATAAAGTTTATACCAAAATAGTATTTGAAAAAGCTGGGCTTAATCAAACACCATATGAATATGTAAGAAAATATAAAGATACATATATTTATATAGATAAAAATTTTAATGAAAAAATTTTAGATTTAAAAGAAATTGCTAAGAAAATAACAGAAAATTTAGAGTTCCCTATGTTTGTAAAACCTTCAAATTCAGGTTCAAGTGTAGGAGTAAAAAAAGCAGAAAATGAAAAGGAACTTATAGAAAATATAGAATATGCTTCTAAGTTTGATAACAAAATTTTAATAGAACAAGGAATAAATGGAAGAGAAATAGAGTGTGCAGTTTTAGGAAATGAAGAAGTAATAGCATCTTGTGTTGGTGAAATAAAATCAGCAGATGAATTTTATAGCTATGATGCTAAATATAAAAATGAAGAATCAAAAACAGAAATACCGGCAGAGATTCCAGAAGAGATATCAGAAGAAATAAGAAAACAAGCTATAAAAGCTTTTAAAGCAATAGACGGAAAAGGGCTATCTAGAGTAGATTTTTTTGTAGAAGATAAAACTAATAAAATAATCATAAATGAAATAAACACAATGCCAGGTTTTACAAGTATTAGTATGTATCCTAAGATGTTTGAGAAAAGTGGTATTTCATACAGAGAATTAATTACAAGATTAATAAATTTAAGTTTAGAAAAATAGGAGTGGTTTTGATGAACGAAGTTATTAAAAATATAAAAGAACGAAGAAGTATTAGAAAATATGAAGAGAAAATGATACCAAAAGAAATAATAGAAGAAATATTAGAAGCGGGAACATATGCACCAAGTGGTATGGGAAGACAATCAAGTATCATAATTGCTATTACAAATAAAGAAATACGAGATAAATTATCAAAATTAAATGCACAAATAATGGGAGTAGAAAGTGATCCATTTTATGGTGCTCCAGTTGTTTTAGTAGTGCTTGGCAAAAAGGACATACCAACTTATATTTATGATGGAAGTTTAGTTATGGAAAACTTAATGCTTTCTGCAAATTCTTTAGGAATAGGAAGTTGCTGGATACATAGAGCAAAACAAGAATTTGAGACAGAAGAAGGAAAAGATATATTAAGAAAATTGGGAATAAACCCAGATGAATATGAAGGAATTGGAAATTGTATATTAGGTTACAAGCAAGAAGAAGGAACTTTAAAACCTAGAAAAGAAAACTATGTATATTATATAGATTAATGGAGATGTTTGTTTTGCAAGAAAATCAAAGAATAAATAGAATATTAGAAAGTTTAAAAAAATCAAAGTTTAGAAGTAGTTTCTATTTAAAACTTAAAGATAAACAATATGTAAAAGAAAAAGGAATAGAGACAATAGAAAAACATACAAGAGACTTTATAGAAAAAAGACTTGCTCCAAAAGAAATTAAAAATGACGGAAAACAAACACCTATGAGAGGACATCCAACATTTATTGCTCAGCACGCAACAGCTTGTTGTTGCAGAGGTTGTTTAAATAAATGGCATAAAATACCTAAAAATATAGAACTTTCAAAAGAACAAAAAGATTATATAGTGGAAGTAATTATGACTTGGATAAAAAGACAAATGGAAAATTAAAAAATTTGTAGATTTTTGTATTATTATGTGATAAAATAAGTTTACCAAATTCTTGGGAGGATGTTAAAAAATGGTCATAAAAAATTATTACAAAATATTAGGTTTAGAAACAAGTCACGTTTCAATAGATGAAATAAGACAAGCATATAGACAATCTGCTAAAAAATATCACCCAGACTTAAATGTAGGAGATAGCTTAGCAGAAGAGAGAATTAAAGATATAAACGAAGCATATAGAGTTTTATCAACACCAGCATCTAAAAGAAAATATGATAGAACGTGGAATTCTAGATTTGGAAAAGGTGAAAAAGCTTTTTCTAATAAATCACAAAAAGGTGCTATTTTTAATATGTTTTTAGGAAATGTAGAAGAAACACCTAAAACTAAAACAGTTAGAAAAACACCTATTAAAGGAGAAAATGTAGAAACTGAAATAAATGTAAATATTTATGATGCTTTCTATGGTTTAGATAAACAAATTTCTCTAAAAAATGCTGACGGAAATAATAAAATATATACAGTAAAAATTCCTAAAGGAATTAGAAATGGAGAAAAAATTAGATTAATAGGTCAAGGGAAAGAAGGTAAAGACGGGGGAAAAAATGGTGACTTATTAATTAAAATAAATATAGAAGATGATAAAAAGTTTAAATTAAAAGGTTATGACATATATACAGATTTATTGTTAACACCTTGGGAAGCAGTTTTAGGTACAAGAACTACTGTTAGTTCAATAGATGATGAAACAAATGTATATGTACCTGAAGGAATACAAACTGGAGAAAAAATACGAATACCAAATAAAGGCTATTATTCTAATAAAGAAGATAGAGGAGATTTGGTAGCAGAAGTTAAAATAGTAGTTCCAAAAACACTAAGTGATGAAGAAAAAAATATATATAAAGAACTAAGTAAAGTATCAAAATTTAATCCAAGAAGCTAAAAATAAGCTTTACATAAATTTTGTATTGACAAACCCTATATTTTTCGCTATAATTAATATAGTGTTTAACAAAAGAAAAACTATGGACTAAAACATAGAAATGAGGTGTAAAAAAATGGATGCCATACAAGGAAAACATTTTAGTATAACAGATCCAGAGGGTGTAAAGACAGTAATATATGAAGTTTATACTACAAAAAAAGAGTTTTTAAACGAATATCCAAAATTTACTGTGGAGAGGCTTGAACATACAGAAGAAATAGTAGGTAACTACAACAAAAAAACTTTTTATGTTAATGACCCACAGAAAGAAGGAAATCAATTAATTATTTTATCATTTGGACAAGATAAAGTAGTTATTAATAATGGTGTCTTAATAGGTGATGAAGTAAAAATAACTAAAAAGCCAATTCCTTTTAAATTTGATACAATATATTCAGAAAAACCAATTGAATTTAAGGAATTTCAATATACACCTAACTTAAAAAGACAGATATCTATTATAGACCCTGAAACAACAGAAGAAATAAAGCCAGTGCTTTACTTTGATGAGAAAACAAATGAAGTAAAAGGAAAATGTAAATTAAAACCATATAAGTCTTATTTCGCTTTTGAGATAAGAGAATAATAGGGAGGAAAAACAATGTCTGATAATATGCAAGGAAAAAGAAAACCAACAGGAGCAGATGAAAAATATAGTATAACTTTTATGAGTGTAAATGCACAAACACTTTCTCGTGATGATGAAAAACCAACTACAAAAAATACTAAAACAGAAGTAGGTAAAGCAGGAAAAAGAGATGTAGTATTAAGTACAGAGCTTGGTAATAATGTAATGAGTCTAAAAGCAGAAGATACTGTTAGGGCTTCAAGAGAAGGAGAGGCAAGATAAAACAAAAGAGAAGGTGTAAGATATGAATTATAAGTTAGAAGGAGCAATAAGAAGAAATAGAAAATATTTTATTATATATGCAATACTATGGGTTGTAATTGCCATAGTATTTGTTTCGCCATTTAGTTATAGTGCACACGTTGCAGGGCTAGATGGCAAATTTAGTTTGGAAATATTTATAGAAACATTTGGAACTTCAATTACAAACCCATTTGGTACATTTGGAAATTTAATATCAAGTGGGGCAATAGGTGATTATATCTCAACATTATTAGTAGTTACAATATTTTATACAGTATTTTTCTTTATTGGTTTTGTAAGGTCAGCACCTAAAAATGAATATTCAGATATAGAACACGGTTCTAGTGATTGGTCTCAAAGAGGAGAACAATATAGAATTTTAAGTAAAAATAATGGAATAATACTTGCAGAAGACAATTACTTACCATTAGATAAAAGAGGAAATATAAATGTATTGGTAGTTGGACGGTTCAGGTTCTGGTAAATCAGCTTCATATTCAATACCAAATGCATTTCAATGTTTAGGTTCATATGTGTTTACAGACCCTAAAGGAGAATTATATGATACAACAGCAGGTTATTTAAAAGAACAAGGTTATGATATAAAAGTATTAAATTTAGTAAGACCCCAATATAGTGACGGTTATAACCCACTTATGCATATTTCATCAGAATTAGATGTTGATGTAATTGCAAATACAGTTGTAAAAGGACAGAAATCTGAAAGTTCATCATCAGACCCATATTGGGACGATATGGCAGAACTATTATTAAAATCATTAATATATTATTTAATAGCAACAAGACCAGAAGAAGAACAAAATTTAGCAAGTTGTGCAGAACTTGTTAGAGCAGCAAATAATAAAGGTGGAAGTAACTTACTTTCAGAATTAATGAGTCAACTTCCATATGATCACCCAGCAAGAATGAACTATAAATCTATTGAAATAGCACCAGAAAAAACATATGGTTCTATCTTAAGTTCATTACAAGCAAAACTAGGTAAATTTGACTCAAAAGAAATAGCAGAACTAACATCTACAGATACAATAGACTTTGAAGAAATAGGAAATAAGAAAACAGCAGTATATGTAATATCATCAGATACACATACAGCATATGATTTCTTACTTACAATATTCTTCTCACAAATGATACAACAATTATATGATTATGCAGATTTAAATGGTGGAAGATTAAAAGAGAAAACATTTTTTATACTAGATGAGTTTGCAAATATAGGTAAAATACCAGATTTTGATAAAAAAATCTCAACTTCAAGAAGTAGAGGAATATCATTTAGTGTTATTTTACAAAATATAGACCAATTAGAAGCAGTTTATGAAAAATCTTATGAAACAATTATGGGTAACTGTGATACACACGTATTTTTAGGAAGCAACTCATATAAAACAGTTGAATATTTCTCTAAAGCATTAGGAGAAAAAACAATAGAAAGAGATAGCACATCTATAAATAGAGATAGACAAAACTGGAAAACAGGAAAATCAGTATCAGACCAAGTAATGGCAAGAGCATTAATGACACCAGATGAGCTTAGAAGGTTAGACAATGATTTATGTATTATATTTGAAAAAGGAATAAAACCTGTAAAAGCTGAGAAATATTATTACTTTAAACACCCAATGGCAAAGAAAATGGCAGAAGTAGCAATTAGCCATAATGATATAGGAGAAAAAGATAGAGGAACTTGGCGAAAATATAATCCATATAACCCATATGTAGATGATAAAGAAGAAGAAAAAGATAAAAAACAAGACTTAAAAGTAGAATCATTAGATGACTTATTTGAAGATGAACCAGAAGATATTAAGCCTAAAGAAGAAAATAAAGAAGCTAATATTAATGTAAATAATGAAAATAAAAACAAGGAAAAAATAAAAAATAATAGTATAAAAGAAGAAGTAAAACCATTAGATTTAGAAGAATTTAATGAAGCACCTATCCTACCACAAGAGCCAGAAGAAGATGATTCGTATGATTTACAAAAAGAATTAGAAGCAAAATTTGATGAATTATTCGGACCAATGGATGAGACATAAGGGGACACCCATAATTTGTCTCAAATTATAAAAAAATACCTTGTTAAGATTAGTGTGTAAATTTGGCAATTATGTTGTATGTAATTTTGTTATTTTATATTATATATAAAGTAATAGTCAAATAAATTAATGATTAAAAAAATAACTATGTAATCTAGTTTTAGATAGCATAGTTATTTTTTTGCGAAACTTTTTTCGTAAATTGCTTGTAAAAATAAAAAAAATATAGTAGAATATTTTAGAGGTGAGAAAATGAAATTCGTTCATATTGCAGATATGCATTTAGATAGTGCATTTACAAGCTTATCAGATAAAGGAGTAATGGGGGACTTAAGAAGATTAGAACAAAGAAAAGTATTTAAGAAAATAATAGAATATATAAAGGAAAATAATGTAGATTATTTATTCATTTCAGGAGATTTGTATGAGCATAAATATATAAAACAATCAACAATAGAGTATATAAATAATTTATTTAAAGAAATAGAAAAGGTGAAGGTATTTATATCAGCGGGAAATCACGACCCAAAAGTAAAAAACTCATATTACAATAAATTTAATTGGAATTCAAATGTAAAAATATTTGATTCTTTTATAGAAAAAGTAGAAGAGCCAGACTGTAATATATACGGTTACAGTTTTGATGACTTTTATTGTAATAATTGTGGAATAGAAGATTTTAAAGTAATAGATGAAGGAAAACCAAATATTTTAGTAATACACGGAAATCTAGATGGAAGTCAAAAAGATGATAAACCATATAATCCAATATCTAGTAAAGTTTTAGAAGAAAAAGGTTTTGATTATGTAGCATTAGGTCATATACATAAACCTGATTATAATTCATATGCTAATCAAAAAATAATATATCCTGGTTCTACTATTTCCCTAGGTTTTGATGAATTAGGTAAACACGGTATGATAGTTGGAGAAATAAATAATGGTTTAAAATTAGAATTTGTTCCATTAGATGAGTGCGTTTTCACAAAAAGAGAATTAAATGTGGATAACTTAAACTCAAAAGAAGAATTAATTGAAAAGATAAACTCTTTAGAAATTAAACCTAATGAATATGTCGAAATAATATTAGTAGGTGGAAGAAATTTTGAAATAGATAAATATGATTTATTAAAATATATTTTAGATGAAAGAATAATAAAAATAAAAGATGAAACAAAAATAGCAGTTGAATTAGAGAAAATAGCAAACGAAAATACATTAAGAGGTTTATTTGTAAAAGAAATGCTAGAAAAATTAGAAAGCGCAGAAGAAGATAAAAAAGAAATAATAGAAAAAGCAATCGAAATAGGTCTAGATGCTTTAAAATAGAGGTGATATTTTGAAAATAAATAAATTAAAAATAAATTCTTATGGAAAATTAAAAGAAAAAGAAATAGATTTAAAAGATGGTATAAATATAATTTATGGTAAAAACGAAGCAGGAAAATCAACACTTTTAAACTTCATAGTAGATAGTGTTTATGGAATATCTAAAAATAAAAATGGAAAAGAATATTCAAATTATGAAAGATATATGCCTTGGAGTGGTGAAGATTTTTCAGGTAGAATTGAATATGAATTAGATAATGGAAATAAATATGAAGTATTTAGAGATTTTAAAAAGAAAAACCCTAAAATATTTAATGAAAATAAAGAAGACATATCAAAAGAATTTAATATAGATAAAACAAAAGGAAATGAATTTTTCTATGAACAAACAAAAGTAGATGAAGAATTATTTTTATCTACATTAGTAGTTGGACAGCAAGAAGTAAAACTAGGAAATAAAGAACAAAGTATGTTAGTACAAAAACTAGCTAATCTGGTAGGAACAGGAGAAGATAATGTATCATATAAAAGAGCAGTAGATAGAATAAATAGAAGACAATTAGACGAAATAGGAACTACAAAATCTAGAGAAAAACCAATTAATATATTAGAAAGAAATATAAATAATTTAGAGGCAGAAAAACAAAATTTAAGTAAATATCAAGATTTTAAATATGAAATAGAAGAAAATAAAAATAATCTAAAAGAAGAAATAAAAGAACTTGATAATGAAAATAATTTTGTAAAAGAAATAAAAACATTAGAAGAAAAAGAGAAAATAGAAAAAGAAAAAATAAATATCCAAGAAAATATTAAAAATGAAAATATAGAAAAAATAAATTCTTTAAAACAAAAAAGAAATGACATTGAGAAAAACAATAGCCATATTTTAGCAAATGGAGTTGATAATGAGAAAAGTACTAAAAAAATAGAAAGAGAAAAAAAGAATTTAAATAAGAAAGTTTTAATATTATCAATTTTAGTTATACTAATAAATGTATTACAATTTGTATTTATTAAAAATGGAATTATAAATTATATTATTTTATTAACAATACCAGCTGTTTTAGTTTATTATTTTGTACAAAAAAATAAATTGAATAAAAAAATAGAAAGAGAAAATAAAGAAAATGAAAAGAAACAAGAATTGATTAATAATATTAATTTAGAAATAAATGGTTTGCAACAACAAGTAGAAATCTTGAATAACAATAATTTAGAAATTGATAACAAATTACAAAGTTTAAGAAATAATCTTAATTTAAAAATAGGTTTAGAAAAAGAAAAGATTAAAAATCAATATTTAAATATAATAGATAGTTATAAATTAGATGAACTACTTAATTTTGAAAATATAGATTTTAAATTAAGAAATTTACAAGAAGAATTAAATAATAAAAACATAGAACTTCATAAATTAGAATTAGACCAAAAAAATATAGAACCAAAACTAGATAATTTATCAAAGATAGAAGAAGAATTGGTTAACGATAAAGAAAAAATGTTAACACTTCAAAGGAATAATTTAAGTTTTGTTCTTGCAAAACAGGTCTTAGAAAATGCATATATTAATATGAAAAATTCAGTTACACCTAAGTTTACAGAAGAATTATCTAAAAATATTTCTAATATTACAAATGGTAAATATAATAATATTAGATTTAATGATGAAGAAGGCTTAATTGTAGAAATAGAAAATGGAGATTATATACCAGCTTCTAAATTAAGTGTAGGAACAATAGACCAATTATATTTATCTTTAAGATTATCAATGATAGAAGATTTATCCAAAGAGTCTATGCCAATTATTTTAGATGAAACATTTGCATATTTTGATGATGAAAGACTAGAAAATGTTTTAAAATACATAAATGATAAATTTAAAAATCATCAAGTGATTTTATTAACTTGCACAAAAAGAGAAAAAGATATATTAGATAAAAATTTAATATTATATAATAATTGTGAATTATAAAGAAAAAAGCATAATAGTATTTTTAGTTACTACTATGCTTTTTTTTATATTTGCTAAACAATCATACGGTTAAGTATAATCTAAATAATTTACTCTTGTAATAACCTATAAAATGTAGTATAATAACTATTGTTAAAAAATATGGAGGGAATAAATATGTTTGAGAAATTAGAGGCAATAGAAAAAAGATATGAGGAGTTAACAAAGGAAATATCAAACCCAGACTTAATATCTAATCAAACAGAGTGGAAAAAAGCAATGAAAGAACACGCTGATTTGGAAGAATTAGTGCAAAAATTTAGAGAATATAAAAAAGTAAAAAAGGAAATGGAAGAAGCAGAAGAATTAATGACAGACCCAGAAATGAAAGAACTTGCAGAAACAGAGTATTATGATAAAAAAGAACAACTTCCAAAATTAGAAGAAGAATTGAAATTTTTATTAATTCCAAAAGACCCAGATGATGATAAAAATATTATTTGTGAAATAAGAGCAGGAGCAGGAGGAGAAGAAGCAGCATTATTTGCAGGGACATTATTTAGAATGTATTCAATGTATGCAGAGAAAAAACATTGGAAAGTAGAAATTTTAAACGAAAATGATACAGGTCTTGGTGGATATAAAGAAATATCTTTTATGGTTACAGGAAAAGGTGTATATAGTAGACTAAAATTCGAAAGTGGGGTACATAGAGTACAAAGAGTACCAGACACAGAAAGTAGTGGAAGAATACACACATCAACAGTAACAGTTGCGGTTCTTCCAGTTGTAGAAGATGTAGAAATAGAAATAAACCCAGCAGACATAAAAATGGAAGTATTTAGGTCTTCAGGAGCAGGAGGACAACATATTAATAAAACTTCATCTGCCGTAAGATTAATACACATACCAACAGGAATTACAGTAGAGTGCCAAACAGAAAGATCACAATTCCAAAATAGAGATAATGCAATGAAAATGCTTAGAACAAAACTTTATGAAATAGAAAAAGCAAAACAAGATAATAGTATAGCAAGTGAGAGAAGGTCTCAAGTAGGTTC
>CALXEY010000024.1 GCA_944387455.1 uncultured Clostridia bacterium | reverse complement strand
AAAAAATGTTTCCATATGTCTCCTTTTATTAACTAAGCCATACACACTTAGTGTGCGTATGGCTATTATTTATTTTACTTTAATTGTTTATCTTAATTAGAACTTGGAGCTATAGATATTGTTCCGCTTATTCCATTTCCTGAAATTGTAAAAGTAGCATCATAAGCTTCAGTTGCTGAATAATTAAATTTGATTCCTCCAGAAATTTCTTCTGCTGTTCCAGTTCCTCTATCTACATTTATTGCTTGGGCTATTGTCTCATAACTTAAAGTTGTGTAAGTGCTTTGTGTATCATCATATAAATCTGCATTAATTGTAGTTACAGCTAATGAAATAGCTTCTCTTATATCTGCATTTCTTGTTTCGTCTCCTGCTCTATTAGCTTGGTTTAATATACCATTTTGTCCTGTAAGCATAGCAATTGATACACCTGCTAATATTAATAGAACAATAATAGTAATTACTAAAGCAATTAAAGTAATACCTTTATTATTTTTAATCATTTAAAATTCCTCCTAAAATATAAGTTGTAGCATTATGATTGTGCTGGTGCTTCAGTTGTTATTTCACCAGTTGAAGTTGTAACATAAAGATTTACTTCTTCTCCATTTGATTCAAGTTTTACTGGGAAATATTTAACAGTTGTTCCTGCTTCAGCTGATACAGTTGCAGTTACGTTAGAATTATTTTTCTCAGTTAAAGTTTTTAAATTTGCTTGATTTATTACGCTTTCATCTGTTCCTGCTCCTGGATTATAAGTAGGATCATATTTATTTGCTAAAATTTCAGAAACTGCTAATTTTAAAGCTTCTTCAGCCTCGGCTTTTGCTGTTGCCTCTCCTGCTCTATTAGCTTGGTTTAATATACCATTTTGTCCTGTAAGCATAGCAATTGATACACCTGCTAATATTAATAGAACAATGATAGTAATAACTAAAGCAATAAGTGTTATACCTTTATTATTTGTCATTGGTTTTTCCCCCTTTCTTCTTTAGAATTTAATTTATAATTGTATTATATCTTGTTAGATATAACGTTAATAACTAATTTATTAATTTGTTTTTATTTTCTTTTTTATCTTTTCTTTTTTCTATTTAATTTATTATTTAGTTCCAGTGTTTTGAAAGAAATGTCCTCCTGAACTACTGTCGTCATCATTACTGTCTGTTGAAGTAGAACTACTTCCGCCTGTTGTTCCTGAACTTGAACCTGAGCCTGAACTAGAACCACCTGTAGATGAACCACTTCCTGATGGGTCAGTAGCTGTTGTTTCATATGGTCCAAATGGATTTGCTTTTCCAGGTCTGTAATCTTTTACTCTTTCATAATTGTTTAAATCAGTAGAAGTAACTGAATCAGTTTCAGTAGATTCATAATCAGATTCTGCTTTTAAAGTTTTAATTTCACTCTTCTTTGCTTCTACATCTGTCGAAGCAGAATATTGTACTTCATCTGGAACTTCCTTAGAAATTGGAATATATTCATAAAACAAAATTCCAAGTATTAGTACAATTGCTAGTGATAGCAATAATACAATAATTATTTCTTTAATAACTGATTTTGTCATATTTCCCTTCCTTTCTCTACTGTACTGTATTTATTGTATTTGTGTTACTCGTTGTATTTCCTGTTGTATTTGTATTACTTGTTGTATTTCCTGTTGTATTATCTGTAGTTGTAACAACCACATTTTCGTTTAATTCATCTTTATTAATAGAAATATCTTTACAAGTAAATGTAGCTTGTAATTCTGAACCAGAAGGTCTCATATTAAATTCTTCTATTTTAAAACCTAAAGTACTATCATTTTCTATAGCAGAAATAAAATCTGTTATACAAATATAGCTACCAGTAACAGAAAAATCTAAGTCATAAGTTCCTTCAGCTCCTGTTGTGCTATCTCCAACATTCATTTGTTGAATAGTAGCACCTTGTGAAGTCGCGTGATTTCCAAGTCTAACCCATAAAGTTTCAATATCATATGGTTTACTTAAAGTTTCTACTTCTCCACCTTCATTTATAGTTACATTATCTTCATATTTCTTTTTTGCATCTTCAAAACCTTGTGTGTTTTGTTTAATTTCACTAAGTATACTTTGGTAATCTTTTTCAGCAAGTGAAGTAGCCTCTTGTATTTTTTGTTCTAGTTCTGCATTTTTAGCCTGTATTCCTTTTATCCCAAGAATTTGTAAGCTGCCTTCAGTTCCCACTCCTTGAATAATTATAAAATAACCAAGTAATACCAATAATGCAATTAGAATTAAAATTAATAATTTTTTCATATTGGTAATTCTCCTTCTATTTGTATTGTAACAACACCATTAGATTTTTGACCTGGTGTTGATGTTACTTCTGTTAGTATAACATCATTTTTTAAAACTGCTACAAAATATCCTAATTGTTCATATTTATCAGATTGTGCATTTATAACAATATGTCTATCTTGTGTATTTTGTATTGAAGTTATTTGAACACTAGCTGGTATAACTGACATAATTTGATTTAACAAATTAGGAATAGCATTTCTAGTTTTCTTGACATCTTGTATTCTTTGGCTAGTACTTTCTAATTGTTCACTCTTTTGGTTATATATATTAATACCTGTTTTTAATTCTTCGTTATCAGCTTTAGCTAAACTTATCTGTGCATTTGTATGTGCAATAGAGTCATTTGCTTCTTCTTCTTTTTGGTTCATTTGGTAATTTAATAGTCCTGAAAAACCACTATAAATTGCAATTAATAAGAATAAGCCAATAGCAATTCTAATCAAGCCTTTTTCAGTATTATCAAGTTTTTGTCCTAAGTCCCAAGTAAGAAAACCACCAAGGTTTTTTTGTTCCTTTTTAGTCTTATCTGGGTTAACTTCAATTTTCATCCAACTTGGTATTTGGTCAGCTAGAGCCTTTTTCTTAAAGTTCATACCAGTAACACCTTCACCAAGTCCCATTAAAGCTATAGAAATAGCTGAGTTAACTTCAATATAATCTTTAATACTAATATCTCTTGTATTTTCTATAAAATAAGGTTTTAAAATTTCACACTCTGAATCTGGTAAATATTCTTGGAAATATAAGTCAATATTATTAATTAAAGCACCAGTACCAGTAATATAAACCTTTTCAAATTTATCAGTATTAGAATTTATAATTTTACTTACTTGAGTTACTATATTATAAAGAGTAGGCATAATATCATCTAAATAAGAATTCGATTCAGTAGTTTGTAACTCTCTACCTTCTGAAGTATATATAGTAGTATTTTTACAAATTTCATAAGATTTTGCATAAGAATTTTCTTTTAAGTTAATCTTAGATAAGAAATCTTTACTGCCTTCTTCCATAATATCAAGATTATAGATTTTACCACCCATTATAGTAGTAATAACTGTATCATCTTCAATATTTACAACAATACAATTTTCATCTTTTCTAACTTGTAATAAATTAGGAATTGACATTGAAATTGGAGATATATTTACTAAATGATATCCTTCTACTTCTTGTATTCTTTTGTTTAATTCAATTTTGTTGTCTGCTATATGAATAACTTTAATTTTATCTTTATCAATTTGGCTTTCTACTACTGCATATCTTGTTTCAAAAACATTTGGGTTATAACCCTTATCAGCACAGAAAGCTTCAAATTCTGTTTTAATTGCTTTTTGTAAATCATTTTTTGTAAGTAAAGCAAACATATCAAAATAATTATACATTTCTTCTGACATATTAACACTAATTGGAGTCTTTTGACTGTAAGTTTCTTCGATTACTTGAGAAACAGCATCTTCAACTTTTTCATAAAACTTAACTCCAAATGACTCTACTTTAAAATTGTCGTGATCTTTTGATACTTTTGCATATTTAATTAAATGTTCATCTATATATAGTCCTAGACAACTAGCCATTTTTCTCTCCTTTTTCTTTGTTTATTTTTATTTTTTACAATTAAAATTTAAAAATACTAGAATTAATTTTACAAAATTCTATAATTTTCATGCATAAAACTCATAATATAGTTATATTTTATAATTTTTTAAGAAAAAGTCAATATATTTAATGTAATCGTAATATAAATGTAATATAACTGTAATAATCTCAATTTTCCTTGATATTTCTAAGCTTACAGATAAAAAAGCCATCTGTTTTTTCATTTTGTAAAACTTCTAAATAACCATTATTTTCTTTATCCACAAATTGTATAAAAAACTTATCTTTGTTATAAATTTTCTCGTTTAAAATATCATATAAATTATCTAATCTAAAATTAGAATTTTTTTCTAAAAATTTTTCTACAATATCTCTATTTTCTTTTCTAAAAACACTACAAGTAGAATAAACAATTTCTCCACCTGGTTTTAAATATTTAGAACAAGTATCTAAAATATCTAATTGTAATTTACTAATTTCTTCTATATCTTCTTTTTTCTTTTGCCATTTAATATCTGGTTTTCTTTTTAAAACACCTATTCCTAAACAAGGCACATCTAAAAGAATTTTGTCAAATTTATTTTTATATTCTTCATTATAACAACTTGCATCATTAACTTTGGTCTTTACTATATTAATACCTAATCTCTTACAATTTTCATCAACTAATTTAGTTCTATGTTCATACACATCAAAAGCAAAAATCTTACCTTTATTTTTCATCTTCTCTGCTAAATATGTAGTCTTACCACCAGGGCTACTACAAGCATCTAAAACAATTTCGTTTTGCTTTGGTTCTAGAACTAAAGCACTTAAACCTGCTACCTCATCTTGAACTGTGAAAAGTCCATTTTTAAAAGCTTCTAAATTTTCTAAATTACTTACTCTATCTAAAATTAAGAAATCTTCTAAAATACCGTCTTCACTTTTAATTTTCTCTTTTTCTAAAATAGTTTTTAAATCTTTTTTATTTGTTTTTAAATTATTTACTCTAATAGAAACTTTTGGTCTTAAAATAGAAGCTTTACAAAAATCTTCTATTTTGTTATAAGAAAAACCTTCATTTTTCAGTTCCTCAATTATCCATAAAGGTATAGAATAACAAAAAGATAATTTTTTATTTTCATCTTTTATTAAGTAAAAATCTTCATAATCTTTTTTTGTAATTTTCCTTAAAACCGCATTTGTAAAACCAATACTACCCTTATTACCATATTTCTTAGCTAAGTTAACACCTTCATTAACAGCTGCAGATTTTGGTATTTTATCTAAAAAAACAATTTGGTAAATAGAAAGTCTTAAAATATTTAATATCCACAAAGATAATTTATTTAATTTTATTTTAGAATATTTTTTAATAATTTCATCTAAAGTTAACTTCCACGTTGTAACACCATATACAATCTCAGAAATAAAAGCTATATCTCTGCTATCAAGATTATTTTTAGTATTTACTCTGTTATTATTATTTTCATTATCTTTGTTTTCGCTGTTTTTACTTTCATTATTTTTATTTACTTCTTTTTTATTTGTTTGTTTTTTGTTTTCTTCTTTTCTTATTTTATTAATAGTTTCGTTTAATAAAAGATTAGAATAAGAATTATCTTTATCCATCTTATATAAAATTTTTAACACTAACTCTCTTACATTATCAACCATTTTTTCAACCTCCTTATGGGGACGTTTCTTTTGCGACCAAAAGGTCGCAAAAGAAACGTCCCCATTATTATATCTTTTTTATTTTTTAATTTCTACTATTTTTGAATATTTTTTCTTTTTATTGGAAAAGATATTTTTAAAAGTAAAATTTGGAGGTTTTATATATGGATATTAAAAAACATATTATTGTAACTGGTAATTCTACAGTTTCGTGGAAAGATGCTATTGTTAAAGCAATTTCAGAGGCTTCTAAAACAATAGATTATTTATCAGAAGTTAAAATTTTAGAACAAAGAGCTTTAATTGACGGTGATAGAATTTCACAATATTTTGTTGACTTAGATTTAAGTTTTGTTATTGATGTTAACCGCAAAGATAGTTAAATAGTAAAATATTTATATATGGAGGTACATTAAGATTATGAACCCTTTAGAAAGTAATAAAACATATCAAGATTATGTTTATAAAAAAACACCTAATTCAAAAATACTTAAAAATTGTTTTAATGCATTTTGGGTTGGTGGCTTAATTTGTACAATTGGACAAGTTATTCTTAATATATGCAAAGAAAGAGGTTTTGATACACAAACTTCAGGTACAATTGTTTCCATTTTATTGATTGGTATTTCAGCATTTTTAACAGGTCTTAATTTATTTAATAAAATAGGAAAATTTGCAGGGGCAGGTTCTCTTATTCCAATTACTGGTTTTGCAAATTCAATTGTTTCACCTGCTATGGAATATAAGTCAGAAGGATATGTTATGGGTGTTGGTGGAAAAATGTTTACAGTAGCTGGTCCTGTTTTAGTTTTTGGTATTTCTACTTCTATTCTTGTTGGAATAATTTATTTAATATTTAATACACAAAATATAACATTAGTGTGAGAAAATGGGGACGGGGCTTTTTTGTCGCATTTTGGAAATATTTGTAAAAGTGAGAAAAATATGCCCCGTCCCCAAAAGTCGCAAAAAGGAGTTGATTTTTTGAAAAAGATTGGTAAACAAACTATTAAATTTGATAACCCTCCTACTATTCTAGAGTGTAATAGCATTGTTGGTCCTAAAGAAGCTAATGGTCCTCTTGCTAAGTATTTTGATAAGACTCTAGAAGATGAGTTTTGGGGTGAAAAGTCTTGGGAAAAGGCTGAGAGTAAAATTATTAAGGAAAATGTTAATATGCTTATTTCGAAATCTGGCGTTAATTTACAAGATATTGATTGTGCTTTTGCTGGTGATTTATTAAACCAATGTATTTCTTCTAGTTTTGGTTTAAGAGATATTAATATTCCTTTTTTTGGTGTTTTTGGCGCTTGTTCTACTTTTGTTGAAAGTTTATCTTTAGGTGCTATTTGTATAGAAAGTTTTGCAAATTATGTTTTATGTGCTACTTCTAGCCATTTTTGTAGTGCTGAAAAACAATTCAGGTTTCCTTTAGAACTTGGTAATCAAAGACCTCCTTCTAGCCAATGGACTGTTACTGGTAGTGGTGCTGCTATTCTTTCTAAAGAGGGAAGTGGTCCTTTTATTACTCACATTACACCTGGTAAAATTGTTGATATGGGTATTAAAGATGCTAATAATATGGGTGCTGCAATGGCGCCGGCATTTTCACAAACTTTAATTACTCATTTTTTAGATACTGGCAGAAGTCCTAATTATTATGATGCTATTATTAGTGGCGATTTAGGTCATATTGGTAAAAGTATTGCAATTGATATTTTAAAAAATAATGGTTACAATATAAAACCTAATTATGATGATTGCCGGTGTTCTTATTTTTGATAAAAATTCACAAGATACTCACTCTGGTGGTAGTGGTTGTGCGTGCTGTGCTACAGTTTTTTCTGGTTACTTTTTTAAACAATTAAAAGAAAGAAAATTAAAAAATATTCTCTTAATTGCTACTGGTGCTTTGATGAATTCGACTTCTTCACAACAAGGAGAGAGTATTCCTGGTATTGCTCACGCAATTAGTATTGAATTATAAAGATTTATTTTTACATTTTTATTTAATGTTAAGGTGGTGATTTATTTTGGATATAAATTGGGCTAATGTTTTTGAATTATCTTCATTACTTAAATGTTTTATTGTTGGTGGTCTTATTTGTGTAATTGGACAGATTTTAATTGACAAGACTAAACTTACTCCTGCTCGTATTTTAGTTATTTTTGTTACTACTGGTTGTATTTTAGGTGGACTTCGGTATTTATAAATATTTAGTAGATTTTGCAGGGGCTGGTGCTACTGTTCCTCTTACTGGTTTTGGTTACAATTTAGCTAAAGGTGCTATTGAAGCTGTTAAAGAATTTGGTATTATTGGTGCTTTTACTGGTGGCGTTAAAGCTGCAAGCGGTGGTATTGCTGCTGCTATTTTCTTTGGTTATATTGCTTCTCTTATTTCTAAACCTAAAATGAAAAAACAATAAAATAAAAAAATAAAGTGTTTAATTTTAATTAATTAAAAATACACTTTATTTTTTACTTTTTATTTTTTATTTTCTATTTACATTTATTTTTGCTTTAATTTCTTATGCTTTTTTTGCAATTTCAGCTATTTCTGTAAATGCTTTTGGATCTGATACAGCTATTTCTGCAAGCATTTTTCTATTTATTGTTACATTTGCTTTTTTAAGTCCTGCTATCATTTTGCTATATGTAGTTCCATTTAATCTTGCTGCTGCATTTATTCTTGCTATCCATAATTTTCTAAAATTACTTTTCTTGTCTTTTCTTCCTATATATGCATATGTTAATGATTTCATTACTGCTTGATTAGCATTTCTAAATCTATAACTTTTTGCTCCATAATATCCTTTTGCTTGTTTCAATACTTTTTTATGTCTTGCTCTTGTTGTTCTTGCTGTTTTTACTCTTGCCATTATAATTCACCTTCCTTTTTCTATTTGTTCTTAACTATTAATTTCCATATGGTAATAATTTTTTGATTGTTTTTTCACAAGTTTTATCTGCATATGAATTTTGAATCTTTCCTGATTTTTTTTGTCTTTTTGTTTTATTTGCTAATAAATGTCTTCTGTTTGATTTTGTTCTTTTTACTTTTCCTGTAGCTGTTAAAGAATATCTTTTTTTAGCAGCTTTATTTGTTTTTAATTTTGGCATAACTAAAACTCCTTTCGCTTATTTATTTTTATAACAGAATTATTTTTCTGCTTTTTTAGCTAAAATTGTAAACATATTTCTGCCTTCTAATTTAGGCTTTTTTTCAACAGTTGCAATATCTTCTAAGTTTTCTATAAACTTATTTAAAACAACTTCTCCTGCTTTAGAGTTATTGATTTCTCTTCCTCTAAATCTTACTGTTATTTTTACTTTATTGCCGTCTGTTAAAAATTTTCTTAGATTTTTTAATTTAAAGCCAAAGTCGTGTTCTTCAATATTTGGAGTTACTCTAATTTCTTTTATTTCTAGTATTTTTTGTTTCTTCTTAGCTTCTTTTTCTTTTTTTGCTTGTTCAAACTTATATTTACCATAGTTCATTATTTTACAAACTACTGGTTTTGCATTTGGTGCAACTAATACTAAGTCTAAGTTTTTTTCTTCTGCTTTTTCTAAAGCTTCTGATAATGAAACTATTCCTAGTTTTTCTCCATTTTCTCCTATTAATTGAACTTCCTTTGCTCTAATTTGTCTGTTTACTGGTAATTCCTGTTTTATAAAAAACACCTCCAATAATAAAAAATTTGACTTTTGTTACAAGTCAAATTAAAACATAAATTTAGCACAGCTAAATATTATTTAATTCTAACCTTTTTCCATTAAGATAAGGTGAGAAGTTTTACTTCTTCTTGTAACGTATAATATTATACACTTTAAAACGTATTTTGTCAAGTATTTCCGTTTTAAACTTTCAAACTCTCTAATTCTTTATTTTCAAGGCTTTTATCTCTTTTTATTTTGATTTTTTATTTTTTTGTAAATTTTTTTGCTTTGTAAAAACTTTTTTTATTATTTTTTCATATGATTTATTAGGTGATTTTTATGGCTATTGTTAAAACTAACATTAATTATACTTATGAAATTATGATGCAAGACCTTTATGAATTAAATAATACTTATCCATTTATTCAAATACAAAACTCTGGTTTTAGTGTTCTTGGTAAATCTATTCCTGTTATAAAACTTGGAAATGGAAATAATAAAGTTTTTTATTCAGCTTCTATTCACCGGAAATGAGTGGATTACATCTGTTCTTCTTATGAAATTTATTGAAGATTATTGTGTTTCTTATACTAATAATAGTTCTCTTTATAATTATAATATAAGAAGTTTATTTACAAAAACCTCTATTTACATTATGCCAATGGTAAATCCAGATGGTGTTGATTTAGTTACAGGTTTTTACAAAGAGGATAGTTCTATTTATCAATCTTTTAGAAAAATTTCTTTAAATTACCCAACTATTCCTTTTCCATCTGGTTTCAAAGCAAACTTCAATGGTGTTGATTTAAATCTACAATTTCCTGCTGGTTGGGAACAAGCAAAAGAAATAAAATTTTCACAAGGTTTTACTAAACCTGCTCCTCGTGATTTTGTAGGTTTTGGTCCTCTTACTGAACCTGAAGCTTTAGCTATTTATAATTTTACTTTTCTTTATAATTTCAGACTCGTTATTAGTTTTCATACTCAAGGTAAGGAAATTTATTGGCAATTTCAAGATTATAAACCAGAAAATAGTGAATATATAGGCAAAAGCTTCTCTGAAGCTAGTGGATATTTACTAGCTGATACACCTTACAATTCTAGTTTTGCAGGTTACAAAGATTGGTTTATACAAAACTTTAATAGACCTGGTTATACTATAGAAGCAGGTATTGGTGTAAACCCACTTCCTATTTCTCAGTTTGATGAAATTTATAATGATATTATTGGTATTTTAATTTTAGGTGCTGTACTTTAAAAGAGCTACTCACATTTCGTGGGTAGCTCCTTGGTAGAACTTTGCAGAAAAACTACTTAGCTTGAGCAGTCTCTTCTGCAATTTGGCAAGCATAACCAATGTAAGACTCAGGAGTAAGATTAAGAAGAATATTCCTATCCTCACTAGAAAGAACATCAAGAGACTTGATAAAGCTATGGATATCTTCCTTAGACATCTTCTTTCCTCTTGTCAGTTCCTTAAGTTGCTCGTAAGCATTAGGAATACCATACTTACGAAGCATAGTCTGAATTGGCTCAGCCAAAACCTCCCAGTTACCATTAAGGTCTTCGGATATCTTTTCGGTATTCACTCTAACTCTTCCCATACCACTAATGGTCTGATTAATAGCTTGGAGTGAATATCCAAATGCAATGCCAATATTTCTCTGTGAAGAAGAATCAGAAAGATCCCTCTGCATACGAGAAACAGGAAGCTTGTTAGCCAAAGCCATAAAAATGGCATTAGACATATCTACATTGGACTCTCCATTCTCGAACTTAATTGGGTTAACTTTGTGAGGCATTGTACTACTACCAACTTCACCCTTGACAACCTTCAGTATGAAATATTCCATACTGATATAAAGCCACATATCCTTGTCAAGGTCATTAACAATATTGTTAAAGCTCCTAATCGCGTCAAAAATATGACACATATAGTCGTGATTTTCAATCTGTGTAGTAACAGGGTTGAAAGTAAGACCAAGCTTTTCTTCAACAAACCTTCTGTTAAACTTTGGCCAGTTCACATTCGGGAAAGCAATAGACATTGCTGCATAGTTGCCTGTTGCTCCATTGAACTTAGCAAGAGGCTCTATACTCTTTACATAGTTTAAAGCTTTCCTCAAACGATGAACATAAACCGCAAACTCCTTGCCAACAGTAGTGGGTGTTGCAGGCTGTCCGTGAGTATGTGCAAGCATTGAAGTATCTGCATACCTCATTGCAAGGTTCTCAAGGTTACTAATAAGCTTCTCAGCCTCAGGAATCCAGACCTCTTGAAGTGCAGACTTCAAAATCTTGGCATAAGCAATGTTAGTGATGTCTTCAGATGTACATCCAATATGGACATAACTAACAAGCTCATCCATACCAAGAGCTTTAAGCTCTTCGTCGATATAGTACTCGACTGCCTTCACATCGTGGTTAGTAGTAGCCTCGATTTCCTTTACCCTTGCAAAGGACTCTCCAGAAAAACTCTCATAGATATTAAGAATTTCCGGGATTCTCTCCTTCGGGAAAGCATCCAGAACACTACTACCTTCAAGGTTTTCTAGCATAAAGATAAGCCAGTTTACCTCAACCCACACCCTGTGCTTGACAAGTCCATACTCAGAAAAATACAGAGCAAACCTCCTTCCAATGTTAGAATAGCGACCATCTAGCGGAGAAATCGCCAAACCTTCACTAGAAACTCCATAGAGCTCGTCCTTACTCATTTTTGTTCCTTTCTCGTCTTTCTTACATTTGCACTTACCAAATCAAAAACCTATTCTACCTCCTTTTCTAAAGGTTATTTAACAATGTCTTGCCTTAGATGTCAAACTACTTTAGAAATACAATAGTTTTGACAGAAAAATTATATCACAATTTATGTAAATTGTAAACAAAAAAATAGGAGAAACCTCTCCTATTCCTTAGTTACCCATTTTATTAAATCTAAGTTTGCTGGCTCTAATATCATTTCATTTTTTGGCATAACCCTAAATGTATAACCATAATTTCCACCAGATGTTAATTCTAGCTTAGCTGTATAATAATATTTTCTTTCTTCAGGGTTTTCTTCTGTTAATTCCATTGGAATTATGCTAATATCTTCTACAATACCATTTTCTAGAATTTTACCATAATAAACTTGGACTGTTACATTATCTACATCTATATTTGGAAGTGTTACTTCACAACCCACTTCTATTTTATTTCCAGCATCTATTGTAATATTATCTAAATCTTCTTCTGTTTGTGTTATTTTAACATCTTTCCAATTTGTATACAAATCTTTTTTCCAGGAATTAAATGCTGCAACATTGTCAATATCACTATAATATTTCTTAGTTAATTTACAAAGTGGCATATAATAATTATTTGTATAATCTACAAGCATTCTAGATGTACTATATTTTCCACCTGTTGTTATAATAGAATTTTTCATAAGCTCTATCCATTTTATTGGCATATTATTTTTATCTCTATCATAAAATGTTGGTATTATTTTTTCTTCTAAAGTTCTATATAAACTTTGGCTATCTGCTTGGTCTTGAGCTTCATAAGAATCATATTCTTGGTTACTTCCAATAGTCCAACCATTATTTTGAGTATATCCTTCTGCCCACCAACCATCTAGAACACTAAAGTTTATTACACCATTTACTGAAGCTTTTTGTCCAGATGTTCCAGATGCTTCCATTGGTCTTCTTGGGTTGTTTAGCCAAACATCAACACCACTTACTAAATATCTTGACATTGCTATATTATAATTTTCAAGTAAGAATATTTTTCCTTTAAATTGTGGCATCATAGATATTTGGTGAATATATCTTATTAAATCTTGACCTTCTTTATCTTGTGGGTGTGCTTTTCCCGCAAAAATTAATTGAACAGGTCTATCAGAATTGTTTATTATTTCTGTTATTCTTTCTAAATCTTTAAATATTAAAGTTGCTCTTTTATATGTAGCAAATCTTCTTGCAAAACCTATAGTTAATGCATTTGGGTTTAATTTTGATATTATTTCATTAATATCTTCATAACTATAACCAGAACGTCTTAATCTTTCATAAGTATTATCTTTTACTAATCTTAGTAATTTTACTTTTCTATCATTATGAATATTCCATAACTTATCATTTGGTACATTTCTAATTTTTTCCCACACTTGGTCTTGATACATATTATCTTGCCAATATGGTATTAGATATTTATTAAATAATTCTTTCATTCTTGGAGCAAGCCACGAACAAGTATGAATACCATTTGTTACATATCCAATTGGAGCTTCATTTGCTGCAATATTTGGCCATACTTCTCCAAATAATTCTCTTGATACTGCTCCGTGAAGTTTGCTTACACCATTTTTCTTTCCTGCAATTTTTAGAGCTAATATTCCCATATTAAATCCATTATCTAGTTCTTTTCCTGGTTTCATACCAAGTCTTAAAAACTCTTCTCTTGTCAAGCCTAACCTTGGCCAGAAATCTTTAAAATATTTTTCTACTAAATCAAGTGGAAATATATCATTTCCAGCTGGTACTGGAGTATGTGTTGTAAATACTGTTTTTGAACTTGTTATATCCTTTGCAACATCAAAAGATACTTGCTTTTCTTTAATAATATTTTTCATAAGTTCTAATGTTAAAAATGCTGAGTGTCCTTCGTTCATATGATAAACAGTTGGTTTTAATTTTAAATATTTTGTAAGAAGCTCTACACCTGCTTGTCCTAAAACTATTTCTTGGCGAATTCTCATTTCTTGGTCTCCACCATATAATCTTAAAGTTACATCTCTATCTTCTGGGTTATTTTTCTCTATATCTGAATCTAATAAATATAAAGTAACTCTTCCTACTTTTATACTCCAAACTTTTAGATATAATCTTCTTTTTGGAAATTTTACATATATAACTAAATCATCACCAATATCATTTTTAACAGGGTTTATTGGTAAATCATATAAATCAATATCATTATATTCTGTTTGTTGGTTTCCGTCTCCGTCTATTTTTTGATTAAAATACCCATTTTTATAAAGCAAACCAACAGCAACAAGTGGAATTCCTAAATCACTTGCTGATTTTAAATGGTCTCCTGATAAAATTCCAAGACCACCTGAATAAATAGGTATTGTTTGGTCTAAGCCATATTCAGCTGAAAAATATGCAATTAAATCATCTTTTTCTTCTGGGTATTTTTTAGTAAACCATGTACTCTTACTATTCATATATCCTTCAAAATCTTCTACGATTTTATCATATTCTTTTAAGAAATTAACATCTTTTGCTACATTTTCTAATCTTTCTTGTGATACGTGTTTTAAGAATTTAATTGGGTTTTTATTAGAAATTTCCCATAAATCTCCATCTATTCTTTGAAATAATCTTAAAAATTCAGTGTTCCAAGACCACCATAAATTATTTGCGATTTCTGATAATTTTTCTATCCTTTTCGGTAATTGTGGGTTAACTGTTATCCTATTAAATACATACATTATTTTATTCCTCCTTTGTATTTTTAAGTTTATCTTTTCTTTTTGTATTTTTTTCTTTTTATTTATCTTTTTTACATATCCATTATCTACTAAATATATTTATTTGTCAAATATTTTTATAATATTTCTTATAATTTTTAGACAAAAAATAAACCAGAATTAGATATATCTGGTTTATAAATATTTTATTGATTTTGATTATTTTCTCCTCTTCCTTCTGGAAGTGCATCTGAATAATCAAGTACTATTCTTATTCTTGTTATAGCTTTAATTGCTCTTACAAATTTACTATTTTTAATTCTTTGCCATAAGCTTGGCTTAGCTTCAAATGTAGTTTCTTGTGCATATTTTTGTTGTTCTTCTACTACATTATTTTCTATTGCTTCTTGTGGCTCTTCTACTACTACTTGTTGTTCTGTTACTTCTTCTAAAGGTGTTGGTATTGATTTTAGTGCATCTGCTATTTCAATTCCAATATAGCTCAAAGCTTTTGATCTATCTTCTATTCTTTCCATATCTATTTCAATATGTAAATTAGATTCTAAGTTATTTATTCTAGCATTTAAAAGTTTTACTGCATCTTGATAATTTTGAGATGTTGTTCCTTTAGCTTTTCCAATAATATTTAATGTTTCTATTATATCTTCTCCAAAACTATCTTCTAGATTTTTTACTTTATCTTTCCAATCTTCTTCTTTTTCTTGTACAGCTTCAAAAACTTCTTTTAATCTTCCTGCTAAAGCTATATTTTGTTCTCTTTGTCTTATTAATTCTTCTATTTTTTTAGTGTTTTCTTCAAATTGGTTTGTTGCAAACTCAACTAAACCATAAGCTGCTTTATATACGCTTGCTGGAAAGTTTTTCTTTTTTGGATATTCAATTAAATAAGTTTTTATAGATTCAACTAGGTCTTTAAAATATGTATCATCTTCTAGTTGAACTATTTGTTTTTTGCTCTTAGGGTTTATTAATTTTTGAACCTTTTCTATATTCATTAATATTTTTTCTTCTGTGATAACCATTCTCACATTTACTATGCCAGATTTAGACATTGTAAATTACCTCCTTTTATCTTACGCATATTTGCCTTTGCTTTCTTTATTATTATACATTAACCTACAAAAAACTACAAGATAATACCCTTTATTTTTTTATTAAATTTTTGTTACAGAAATATTACAAAAATATTACAAAGTCTTAAAAAGAACTAGGGAAAGCTATTCTTAGCCTTCCCCATTTACTATAATACTGTTTTTATTTCTTCTGCTCTTTTAACTTTTTGTGTTGTTGTTTTTATTAATTCTTTATCTGTAACGATTATATCTCTTACATATTTGTATGCTGGCATTTGTTTATTTACTTTTTTTACTTCTTGCCAAATTTTTTCTTTTATTTCTTCTTCATTTGTTGTTCCAAAAATCTCTCCTGCATTTTCTTTGTCATAAACTATTTTTGCACATATTTTGTAATCTCCATCATCTTCTGGTCTTCCATATACAAAACTTTCTTTTACACCTTCTATTTTATTTATTAAAATTTCTAATTCTTCTGGATAAATATTTTTACCGTTTTTTAATACTATTACAAATTTCTTTCTTCCAGATATAAATATATATCCATCTTTATCTATTTTTGCTAAATCTCCTGTATGAAGCCATCCATCTTCTAATGTTTCTTTATTTGCTTCTTCATTATTATAATATCCTAGCATTATTGAAGGTCCTTTTGCTAAAAGTTCTCCTATTCCTTCTTCATTTGGGTTATCTATTTTAACATCTAAACTTGGAAAAGCTTTTCCTATTGAACCTAATCTTCTATATTTATCATCTTCTGCTGCAATTACTGGTGAGCTTTCTGTTAAACCATATCCTTGGTACATTGTAAAACCTAAATCATTAAACCCTTTTTCTGCTTCTGGGTCTAATGCTGCACCACCTGCTACAAATAACCTTACTTTTCCACCTAATGTTTCGTGTATTTCTTTAAATATTTTTTTTCTAATATCTATACCAAATTTTAATAAGAAACTACTTATTTTTATTCCTTTTTTTACAGTTTCTAATTTACCTTTTTTTTCAATTCCTTTCATTACTTTTCTATACATTGCTTCAAAAAGTATTGGAACTGATATCATTGCTGTTATTTGATATTCCTTAATATTTTCTGCAATATGGCGTATTCCATCACAAAAAGCAATTGAACCACCAGTAGATACTGGATATAAGAAACCTACTGTACACTCAAATGTATGATGCAAAGGTAAAAATGATAAAAATCTATCTTCTGGTGTTAATCTAATTACAGAAGTTATATCTTGAAGGTTACTACAAATATTTTTATGTGATAACATTACTGCTTTTGATATTGCTGTTGTTCCTGATGTAAATAACATTATTCCCATTTTTTCATTATCAATTTCTGCATCTAAAAACTCTCTATTTCCTTCTGCTAGTAATTTTCTTCCCACTTCTGTTAATTCTTTTTGTGATAATACACCATTTTCTTCTTTTTCCAAGTCCATTGAAATAAAATATTTTAAATTAGTATTTTTTTGTTCTTTTATTCTATTCATTACTTCATCATATTTTTTAGAATAAAATATTGCTTCTACTTCTGAACGAATTATTAAACTTTCTATTTCATTATCTGGAAGTGCTTTATCTAGTGGCACTACAACTCCTGTTCCTGTTGCAATTGCTAAATAATCTACAGCCCACTCATATCTATTTTCTGATATAACTGCAACTCTTTTATCTTTTAGTCCCATTTCTACTAATTTTGTTCCTAAAGCATTTATTTCATCTCTAAACTCTCTATGTGTAATTTCTCTAAATTTTCCAGGTACTTCTGTTCTAAACATATATGCTGGTCTATCACCATATTTTTCTCCAGATTTTTTTAACATATCTTTTAAATCTCTGTATTCTACAAAACTATAAATTGGCTCTCTCATATCTTATTTCCCCTTTACTTTTAAACCTTCTATTATTGTGTTTTCAAATTCTTTGTATAATTTCATAATGTCTATTTCTTTATCATTTCTTATTTTATAAACTAAACTAGAAGCTATTAAGCCATATATTTCTGATGCAACAACTTGTTCATTTCCTTTTTTAATTTCTCCTTTATTCATACCTTCCTGTACTATTTCTTCTATTTTGCTTATATATGATAAAATATATTTTTTACAGGTTTTATTTCTTTCTCCATTTCCCCAAAATTGACTTAAGAATATTGTTATTAAATCTTCATATTTTGCAACTATTTTTATCTGTATTAATATAATTGCTTTTATTTTATCAATATAATTAGGAAATTTTGCTGTTTTTATATCTATACTATTCTGTAATAGTTTTATTCCTTCTTCAACTAAGAAATTAAAAATTTCTTCTTTGCTTGAAAAATGATAATAAAGTGTTCCTTTTGCTACACCCACTGTTGCTGTTATTTCTTCTATACTTGTTGCTTCATATCCTTTTTCCGCAAATAGTTTCATTGAAGTTTCAAATATTTTTCTTTTTGTTTTGTTCATTTTTACCACCTTTCGTCTTGTGATAACTGATTATTATTATATATATTTTTATTAAAGTTTGCAATAGTTTTATATTAATTTGAACGACTATTCGAAATTTTTTCTTATTAAGAATTTTACTATATACATACTTTTGTTAACATCACTATTTTAAATTTTTTGAAATATAGGCAACCGCAATCCCATTGGCTTTAGACTATGGGTCAAGGTTGCTAAAAGTATATTTTTTATGTTA
>CALXEY010000023.1 GCA_944387455.1 uncultured Clostridia bacterium | reverse complement strand
AAAAATAATAATGAAAGAAGGTGATTATATAATGATGAATTTTACAAAAACATTTGTAAAAATAATGAAAGAAGATGGAAAAAAAGAAAGACAAGTAGGTAGAAAAGAAGGTAGAAAGGAAGGTAGAAAATTTGGAGAAAATATAATAAGATCATTATTTAATAGCCAAATGTCAGCTAAAGAAATAGCAGAAAGAACTGGAATAGCTTTAAGTGAAATACTTAGAATTGTTAAATAATTTTTAATTTCATTTATAACAAAAATAAGGTAATCAAAAGACTACCTTATTTTATTTTCATATTCAATTATTATTGCACTACAGAAACTGGTAAATATCTAACTCCCCATTGTAATGCTTCTGAGTGTGTGTTAACAAAAATATCTATTTTGTTACCGTTTATTGCTCCACCTCTATCTTCTACTGTGTAAATATGTCCACCAATATTTAATTTTGTTCCAAATGCAAATTTTGAAGATGCTGCAACTGTTCTACCTGCTGTTGCTTTTGTACCTGATGCAGTTCTTCCTGTTGTCTTACCACAACATTTGGCACATGGACAATATGCTGTAATTTTATAAGTAGTTCCACCACTTGAACTTGCTGTAGTTCTTGGTAATGTAGAACCTCTTGAAGTTACTTTCTTTTGAACTTGAACAATTTTATTAACTGGTTCTGTAATTACCTTTTCAGAAATAACTGTTTTTTCAATCTCAACATCATTTTGATATTTAACTTTATAAGTTACTTCTTTTAAACCGTCTTTTCCTTGTTGTAAAACCTTATTTGTTGTATCTCCAGTTACATTACTATTTTTTGTTACTGTCTCATAAGGTATTGTTACTTGTTCAACAACTATTTTTTCAGTAATTGGTGCATAATTTTTTAATAATTCATCTAAAGATGTTTGTGCACCTTCTTCTGAAATCTTAGCAATTTGAACTTCATTATATGATTTATCTGTTATTTTAATACTTTGACCTGAACTTACTTCTTCGTTTAGGTCTGGTATTGTTTTTTGATTATCTTCTAATACAATGTTATTTTCTGCAAGTATTTCTGAAACTGTAGCTTTACTTGTTAAAGCTGTCATTTCATATCCATTTTGTAAGATGATTGTTACATCTTTTAAGTTTTCGCTTACTGCCATTACTCCTATTCCTGATAATAAAATAAGAATAATTGTTACACAGATAATTTTTATGATAGAAATTGAAGCATTTTCTTCTCTTTTCATCAATTTAATTCCTCCTTTTGGCAACAACTTAATTATAACATTTTTAAAATTATTTGTCAAATTTTGCTAACTCTTACTCTCAGAACATTTTGCTAAAATCACTATTTCCGTAGGTTTTGTCCTTTTCCTTGATAGCAAAAGATTACAAGATTTTAATATATTATATGTAAAATTTTTAAAAATATTCCTAAATTTTCCATAATAATTCCATAATAATTTCACAAAATTACCATACTATTGTTGTATATATATGAATAATATGTTATTATATTTGTAAAATATAAAGAATAGGAGGAACTAATAAAAATGGTTGGTTTAATAATTTTAGCAATATTAGTTGTTATTGTCGTTGCTGTTATTGGACTATACAATAGTTTAGTTAAAGCAAGAATAAAAGTTGATAATGCTTGGAGTCAAATAGACGTACAACTTCAAAGAAGATTTGATTTAATACCAAACTTTGTTGAAACTGTAAAAGGTTATATGACTCACGAAAATGAAACTTTTGAAAAAATTGCTGAACTTAGAACATCTTGGGCAAATGCTGGAACAGTATCAGAAAAAGCAAAATTAGATAATGAATTATCAGATACATTAAAAACAATAATGGCTATCTCTGAAGGTTATCCAGATTTAAAAGCAAACCAAAACTTCTCAGAACTATCTGAAGAATTAAGAAATACTGAAAATAAAATTTCATTTGCTAGACAATTTTATAATGATTCAGTAACTATTTATAACACAAAATTAGAAGTATTCCCTTCTAATATTATTGCAGGTATGTTCCACTTTACACAACGTGATTTATTTAATACTGAAAGTGATGAAGCAAGAAAAAATGTTAAAGTAGACTTTGGAAGTAACCAATAAATTTTTATAAAAAGAATTAGGGTTATCTCTAATTCTTTTTTATAAATAATGTAAAATAAGAAAAAAGATATAAAAATAAAAGAGAAAGATTATAGGTGATAAAATGTTTCAAAATATTAGAAAAAACAAATTAGAATCTGGTGTTATAATAGGAATATTTATAGTTGTTATTACATTAATCGTATATTTTATTTGTAATGCATTAAATTTAGGTACTATTTCTATTGTAATAGCACTGATTTTTTCAATTGCATCTGCTTGGGGCTCTTACTATTATAGTGATAAAATAGTTTTATCAGTAAATAAAGCAAGACCAGCAACTAAAGAAGAAGACCAAAAATTAGTAAATATTTTAGATGCTTTAATGGTTTCATCTGGTTTACAAAGTAAGCCAAGATTATATGTAGTAGATGACCCACAACCAAATGCGTTTGCAACAGGAAGAAACCCAGAAAATGCTGTTATATGTGTAACAACAGGACTTTTAGAAAAATTAGATTATTACGAACTAGAAGGAGTTATAGCTCACGAAATGAGCCATATTAAAAACTATGATATTAGACTTAGCTGTGTAGTATCTGTAATGGTTGGTTTTATAGTAATGCTTGCAGATATGTTTTCTAGAGTTTTATTCTGGGGAGGACTTGATAGAGATAACGATAGTGATAGTAAAGCAAATGGTATTTTAATGATTATTGGTTTAATATTTTTAATATTATCACCAATATTTGGTTCATTAATGCAACTTGCTTTATCTAGAAAAAGAGAATTTTTAGCAGACGCAACAGCAGTAGAGTTTACAAGAAACCCTGATGGGTTAATATCTGCATTAGAAAAATTAGAAAACGACCCTAACCAACTAAAAACTGCAAATAGTGCCACTGCTAATATGTATATTGTAAACCCATTTAAAAAAGACACAAAAGAAGGCAAAAAGAAAACAACAAGTATTTGGTCAACACACCCAAGTACACAAGACAGAATAGAAGCATTAAGAAATTTAAAATAGGGACTTTTACTTTTGGACACATCTTTAAAAGCTACAAAAATGTTGTAGCTTTTATTTTTTATATATTTTTGTATAATAATTTTGTCAATTTTAAAACGTCCACCTGGGCAAAATAGTTGCAAATTCAACAACAGGGGGGTGGACGATTTGGGTATTTTCTTATTTTTTATTGGTTTTAGCCTTTTAGTTCTTTGCCTTCGGACTTATTGTCCAAATTTGCAATAAGAATAATTAAATTATAACATTTATTTTTACCTATGTCAACAACTTTTTTATTGCCAAAATAGTATCGGATAACCATTATTTATATTTTCTGTATCTTCTTTCCATATATCTACCATTTTTCCATTCCACTCTACCTTCTCACTATCTGTCATTAATACACTTATTACAGAAGGCATTTCTGATTCTTCTAATGGCATTGCTCCTTCTACATCTTCTCCATTTGCACCTCCTTTTGCTGTTCCTTTTAAATAATAATTATTTTCTAAAATATCTTTATTTTTATAGTAAGGTCCTAATATACCACCTTTACTATTAATATTTGATGCAGTTACATAACCACTGCTATATGAATTTTTTATTTTTGCTTGAGATGTTCCGATTATTCCACCTACTCCATAAGAAGAATAGTTTTCGTCTCCAATTACATCTCCTAAATTATAACAGTTTTTAACTTCGCCGTTTGCTGAAATTCCACCAGAACCCCATTTACATATGATATTACCTTTGTTATAGCAAAATTCTATACTATTGGCATTTCCTATCCCTCCAATACTACCACCAGTTGAGGTTACATTTATAGCATTATAGCAAAATCTTATGCTTCCAACACCTCTTCCTAGAATTCCTCCTACGTAAGCAAAAGACTCCCCTTTTCCTCCTGATATATTTCCTGTTACTCCTAACTTCTCAATTGTTCCAGAACTATTTCCAAATAACCCAACATATTTTTCTTCTGGTCTATTTATATAAATATTTTTTATTTCTTTCCCATTTCCGTCAAAATTTCCTCTAAAATATTTACTTTCACTTCCTATTGGGTTAAAACCTGTTCCATTTGTTAGGAATTCTTTTATTTCTGTACCATTACTATCTTCTTCTATTATTCTATTTGTCTTTTCTGATACTTTCGTTTTTGGGTTATCATATGAAAATGGTAAATTAAAATCTAAATCTGTTGTTAGTTTTACATATTTACTACTATAATCTGTTCCGCTATTTACACTATTTGAAAATGCTACTAAATCTTCTATACTTTCTATTAAATA
This sequence comes from uncultured Clostridia bacterium, assembly GCA_944387455.1. Lineage (GTDB taxonomy): Bacteria > Bacillota > Clostridia > TANB77 > CAG-508 > CAG-269. The sequence goes on along the minus strand of CALXEY010000023.1, from coordinate 14,306 downwards.
TGGATCTTCTTCTGTTCCATTTCCTGCTAGTTCCCAAGGTGTTTCATCTTCTGCCTTTTCTATTTCTGTCTGTTTTACATCTCCAGTTTCTATATCTACCTCAAAACTATATTCTGGATATATTATATATATTAGATTATCACTATCTACTATTTCTTTTCCGTCTGGTAATTTATTTTCAAAATCACTTATTAACTTATCTTTATTCATTTTCCTTTCTTTACTATTATCTATTACTATTACATTTATCTTTTCTTCTATATCGCTTCTCTCAGTTTCCGTTTTTGCTGTTTGTGCCTGTTTTATTATTCCATTATCTCCTGTTAAAGTTCCTATAGAAATTCCCGCAAGTATTATTAAAATAATAATTGTTACTATTAATGTAATTAAGGTTATTCCATTATTTTTCCTTAAATTTATTCTCATCTAAAATCTCCTCCTATGTAATTTTCAGATATCTTAATTTAAGATATTATAAAATTTTAATGGTAATAAAAATGTATAGAAGAATTAGAGATTTAAGAGAAGATAAAGATTTAACTCAAAAAACAGTTTCAGAATATTTACATATGTCTCAAAATGGCTATTCACAATATGAAACAGACACAAACAAAATACCAGTCGAAATATTAAAAAAACTTGCAATTTTTTATGATACTAGCATAGATTATCTAGTAGAATTAACTGACGAAAAAAAGCCTTATAAAAGAAAAAGCTAAAGTAGTATTTCTAACTTTAGTCTTTTCTTTTATTATAATTATTTACAAAATCAAATATTTCATCTTTTTTAATAGAACCTTCTCTTAAAATAATAGGCTTTTCATTTTCTACTTTAACAATTGTAGAAGCAATACCTAGTTTACTTTCTCCATTATCAATAATACAGTCTACACTATCTTTAAAATCTTTCATTATATTATCAACACTAGTTCCACTAGGCTTTCCAGAAATATTAGCACTAGGTGTTGCAATAGGAACACCTGAATAATCAATTAATGTTTTTGCAATTAAAGAATCAGGCATACGAATACCAACAGTATCACCATTTGCTGTTAAAATATCTGGAACTTCTTTTTTCTTTTTTAATATAATTGTAAAAGGTCCTGGGCAAAATCTATTAATTAAAGCATATTCTAAATCAGTAATATCTTTTGCAACAGTTTGTATCATATCTATACTATTAACTAACAAACTTATTGGCTTATTAAAATCTCTTTTTTTAAGCTCATAAATCTTTTTTATAGAATCACCTTTAAAACCATTAGTACCTATTCCATAAACAGTTTCTGTAGGGAAAATAACTATTTTACCTTCCTTTATCATCTCTGCTGGCTTTCTTAATTTTTCTAAATTTATATTATCTTTTAAATCAACATACTCCATTTTAAATTCTCCTCAAAACTATTAGGGACGTTTCCATTTGGACATTTTGTCCAAAATGAAACGTCCCTATTTACTTATTCGTCTTTCTTTTCTTCTACTTTTTTAGATGTGTTTTTAGCAATATCAGTAGTATTTCTACAAATTACTAATAATACTAAAGAAAATTCATAAACAACTCTTGCAATTACATTTCCTAATACTAATGTTAATAAGAAACCTAAGAAACTATCTCCAATTAGTACAAATGAAAATAATGTAATATAAATAGCTACTATTAAGTATGTTATCTTTAATAATGCTTCTAAAAACATTTTCTTAAATGATAAGAAATCATATAGCCATCCTAAGAATCCTGTGAATTTTCCTTCGTTTTTCTTACTTAAGAATAAGAAGTAGATTAAAATTCCTCCTACTACAGCTAGTATTATTGATAATATAACCCATACTGTACTTCCAACAGCAGAAGTTAATGCTCTTGTTGAATACATAACATATTCCCCCTTTACTTTTTTCTTATATATATCACAAATTTTAAAAAACGTCAAATTTTACCAAAACATTTTCTACTCATTTTATGCCGATTGAATAAAGAACCAGAAATTTCTCTGGTTCTTTAAACTTCTTCTACATATATTTTATCATTTACAACTACTACTGTAAATTTCTTTAAATTTTCTAATGATTTTATTTCTTCAAAATTGCTATACCTTATTATTTGTTCTTTTGCTTCTTCTTGTTTTTCTTTTAATTTATTTTCTTCACCTTTTTTTAAATATTTAAACTCTATCATTATAGAATAATAATTGTTATTTAAATCTCTTGGTATTAATAATATATCTGGATAATTTCTTTTTATTTCCATTTCTGATTTTACCCAGTACATCTCAAAATTCATTAATATACAATAAAACATTATTTTTATATACTTTTCATCAAAACCAATAAAATCTCTATTTGATAAATTACTTAAATACTCTTCAACTAATTTTGTTATTTTGTCTATTTTTCCTTTTAAGGCTATTTCTTCTAATATTTCATTATACTGTTTTTCATTTATTTTTAAATTTGTATCTTCTTCTAAAATTTTTAAAAAATACCTAGCATATATTTCTTTTATTGCTTTATTTGGTATTCCTAATTCTACTTTTCCTAATCTTTCTCCTACTATTGTTAAATACCCTAAATAATATAACATTGATACCATTTCTGCTTCTTCAAAACTTTTCTCTGGGTTAAATTGCCTTATTAAAGTAGTTAGTATTCCTTTTCCTGATACTGTTTTCCCTATTATATCTAATCTATTTTCATTTCTACATAGTCTTAACATATTTCCTATTTTACTATAATCACTTGCTATATTTGTATCTACTAGCTCTTCTGGTATTTCTTTATATTTTATGTATTCATTTAAAAAATATAAACACATATTAGAATTATATATTTTTATTTCAGCTTCTTTAGAAAATCTATATCCATCATAGTTTTCTTCCATTATTGGAAGTAACTCTTCTTGTTTTTCTTTATTTATTTCTTGTGAATCCATTATTTTAATTAATTCTTCTTTAGTAAATCCCATAATCTCATTAAATTCTCTATCTCTTGTTAAATCTGATATTATATTAAAGCCTGATGTCATACTATCTAATGTTATTGGTGCTACTCCTGTTATAAATATTCTATCTATTACACTCTCTGTACCTTCTTTTAATATCTCATACCACTTTCTTATTTTTCCATTTTTTGATATCAAATTTTTAAATTCTTTTGTTCTAAACCCTAATAATTCATTTGCAAAGTGGTCATATTCATCTATTATTACATATAACTTTTCTCCTTGTTTTTGATTTTTGAATGCTATTATTAAATTATTTAATAAGCCTTCTGCACTTAATTCTGGGTTTATATAAAAATCTATTTTATATCTATCTATAAAATCTTGTATAGATGCTGTTACCTTTTCTTTAAATTTATTAATTGTCGTTTCTTCACTAGTTGTATCTATTCCAGAAAAATTAAATCTTAATATATAATAACTATTTTTAAGTTTGCTTGGGTGTTTTCCTATATAAGTTTCTCCAAATAATTTATCAAAACTACCTTTTTTATTTATATCATAATAATTTTCTAGTACACTTGTAAATAATGTTTTACCAAACTTTCTAGGGCGTAAAAACATCACATATGAATTTGATGGAATTTCTAACAATTCTATATATTTTGTTTTATCAACATAGTAACAATTATTATTTATTAATTTTTCATAATCACTTATTCCATATGGTATTGCTTTCATATACTATACCCTCTTTCTCTTCATTTTAATTTCCAATAATATTTTACTATAATATTATAGAAAAATCAATTAATCTTGTACACATCTTTAGCATTTTCATATGTAATTCTTGCAACATCTTCAAGTTCCATATTTTTTACTTCTGTAATCTTTTTAGCAACAAGCTTTACATTTGTAGGGTCGTTCCTTTTACCTCTAAAAGGTTCTGGTGATAAATATGGGCTATCTGTTTCAATAAGCATTTTATCATTTGGAACTAATTCTATTATCTCATTTGCATTTTTAGAATTCTTAAAAGTTATAGGACCTGCAAAAGAAATATAAAAACCTAATTTTAAAGCCTCTTTTACAAGTTCTCTATTTAATGGGCAACAATGAAAAACACCTTTATTTGTAACTTTATGTTCTTTTAAAATTGTCAAAGTATCCATTATAGCATCTCTAGTATGTATAACTATTGGTAAATCTAGTTTATTTGCTAAATTTATTTGTTCTATAAAAGCTTTTCTTTGAAGACTACGCATATTTTCGTCTTTTTCCCAATAATAATCTAATCCAATTTCTCCAATTGCCAAAACTTTATCATTTTTACTTGCTAATTCTTCAATTTCTTTTAGCATTATCCACAATTCATCTTCAGATTGTGGAATATCATTAGGCGAAATACCACAAGTCGCATAAATAAAGTCATATTTTTTAGAAAGTTCTATAGCTTTTTTAGAACCTTCTAAACTATAACCAGCAGAAATAAAATCTACATTTTCATTATATATTTTTTCTATAATCTCTTCTCTATCATTATCAAATTTTTCATCATCTAAATGTGCGTGATTATCAAAAAACTTCATCATATTACCTTTCTTTCTAGTTTTTCATTATTTCTTATTTTTCTTTTTTTATTTTTTGTTTTTCTATTTTTCGTTTTTTTATTATTTTATCAAAACAGTTACATTAGCAACTGCATAATTCTTACAATGAGAAATACTAATATCAATATCTTCTATATTATCTAGATTAACATTATAAACATTTAATTTAGGTCTACCTTGCTCGTCATTTACAACCTCAAAATCTTTCCAAGAAACAGAAAATTTATCTTTAATATTTTCTGATAAAGCTTTAAAAACAGCCTCTTTTGCAGCAAATCTAGCTGCATAATGCTGGTATTTTTGTTTGTTCTTACTCTCGCAATAATCAATTTCTTTTTCAGTAAAAACCCTCTCTAAAAAAGGGTTACCTAACTTCTCAATGCTATCTTTAATTCTATCAATTTCAATAATATCTGTTCCACACTTTACTCTCATCTTTTCTCCTTTTGCAACAAATAGGGACGGGCTTTTTTTGTCGCATTTTTACAAATATTTCCATTATGCGACAAAAAAGCCCCGTCCCCTATTGTCGCATTAATGCTATAAAGTTTAGCACATTAAATATTAATGATGCTACTAGTATTATTCCTATTATTATTGTTACTTTTTTGTCTTTTTCTATGTTTAAGTCTTTATATAATACATCATATTTATTTTTTACTTGTCCATATAAGCTTTCTAGTTCTAAGACTTCTCCTATTTTGTGATTTAACATTGTTCCTGCTTCATCTTCTGTTATTTCCTGTATCCACATTTTTTTAGTAAATTCTATGAATTTTTTTCTTGCTATTTTTACTTTTTTAGTGTCTTTTAATTTTTGTTCTATTTTCCTTAGGTTTATTTTCTTATATAAATTTAATATATAAGTGTATAAATATTGGTTTTCAAACTCATCTGGAAGTATTGTATAATTATTCATATCTTCACTTGATGAAAATAACATTACTCCTAATTTACTAATTGCTAGTTTTGCATATTTCCATCTTGATACTGTTGTTATTTTTTCTTCTTCTAATTTCCTGCTATTATCTGCTGGCAATATGTTTGCATATTTTATATAATAATGATTAATATCATCAAATTTTGTATTGCTATTCCAAGCTTCTTGGTCTATACATACATATGAATATGTTAAAAATCTTTCTGTGTCTATGTCTAATTTCATTGCTTCTAAGTTTGCACCTGTTATTTTTCTTACAAAGTCTTTAAATGTTTCTGCATTTGAAAAGCTATTTGTTTGCAAACGTATATTATCATAGCCATCCAGTTTTGCTGCCTCATTATTTATGTCTCTAAATTTATAATTAAAGTTTAATACATTTTCAAAATTATAGTCATCTTCTATATTTGTTTTGATTACTAAAAAACATATTCCTGTTTCAAAACATATTATTTCTATTTTTCCTATTGTGAAAAATATTCCGCTTTTATCTTCTATTTTATTTTCTAATATTTCTTCACTTTCGCTTTTTTTCCCTATTGGGCTATCTAACTTACTTTCTATTTTCCCTTGTATATCTTTTTTTATATTATATTCAAATATATTACAAGGATATTTGCTTAGTATTGCTGATTTTGTTTCATCTGGTAAGTCGTCTAATTTTTTTATTTTACTATTTCCTAAGCTAAAACTTGAAAACAAGAAGTCTCTAGTCTTTGGTAAAAAGTATTGATACATTTTGAAGTCTTTTTCTTTTTGAAATGTTTTTAGCTTAAATTCTTTATCTCTTAGTAATTTTAATAAATATTTTTGATATCTTCCTTCTTTTATTACATATGGAAGTATAAAATATGTATATTGATAGTTTGTCTTTAGTTCCATTTTTTCTTACACCTCTATTTCCTATAATAGTTCATATTAAGGTCTTTTCCTAAGTACCAAGTTCCTATAAAATCTATTTTTAAATAGTCATCTAATTCATATACTGGGTCTTGTACTACCTTTCCGCTTCTATCTATTGCTCCCCATTTCCCATCTTTTTTTACTGCTACATATCCAAATTCATTTTGTCTTGTTATGTCATCATATATATATTCTACTACTGTTTTTCCTTTTTTGTCTATTAAACCATATTTCCCGTCTTTTTTATCTACAAACAATGTGTTATTTGTAAAAATATCTTCTTCTTTTTGTTCTTCAAATTTAAAATTATAATATTTATATTCTTCCCCTTGTTTTAGTTCTATATAACCTTTTTCATCATCTATATCTGTTAATATTCCTTCTAGTTTTGTTTCATAATTGTTATTTAATATTTTATTATTATAATTTTCGTCTTCTGTTATATAAAAGTCTCCTTTTTCATTATATATTATTGATTGATTGTTAAAGTCTAATTTTGTTTCATTTTTTTCATCTATGATGCCATATTTATTATCTTTTTTTGCTATAAACATACCTGTTTTTGCTTCTTCTAATTCATCATAATTTGCTTCTATTATATTTTCACCAGATAAGTTCATTACTCCATATTTATTTTCAGATGTTTTATATATTACTCCTTCTGTATTTTTTAATATTGAGATTATTTCATTTTCTGTACTTAAACTTTCTGTTCCGTCTTTTTTTACTACTTTTTGTGTTCCACCTTCTGTTACTACATAATAATCTCCATTGTGTGCTTTTGATATTTTATCATATTTTGTTTCTAATACTTTATTGTTTGTTATATCTACTAACCCATATTTTCCTTCAGAATTTTTTACAATAAAACCTGCATTTGCTTCTTCTCCAAAGTTTGTTATTTCTGCATATTGTGGTTCTATTATTATTTTACCTTCTTCATTTACTATTCCATAATTTCCGTCTTTTGATATTAGAATTGTGTTTTCTACTCCTGGAAGTTCTGTTATTTCATCATATTCTGCTGGTAATATTTCTTTTCCTTCTAAGTTTATTAAACCATATTTTCCTTCTTTTTGTATTTTTAATACATTTTGATTATATGTTAAATTGTCATTTTCATCTACACTTGATACCGCTTCTATTTGCTCATTTCCTGTGAATATTTCTTCATTTTTACTATTTAGGGCTTTTGTTTTATATGTTCCGTCATCATAGTTTACGTCATATGTACATAAAAACACATCTTTTTTACTATTTGGTACTACTATCATTTCTGCATATGAAGGATCTATTACTACATTTCCGATTTGAGTCTATTACTCCCCATTTGTTATTTTGATATGCTGGGAAATAGTCTATACTAGTCACCGTTTTTTCTTCTTCTCCTTTTCCTAGCAGTCCTTTTAACATTACAACACACATAATTACAACTATTATTGCAACTATTACTGCAAATACTTTTTTCATATTTAGTTTTGGTTCTTCATATCTTCTTCCTCTACTCAAAGTATTTTCCTCCTTTGAATTACATTTAATATAACATATTTTTTATAATTTATACAATTTATTTTTCTTGTTTTCTTTATTGTTTTTTTAATTTATTTTTAGTTTTTCTTTTTTAATTTTCTTCTTTTTTTCTAAACTTACAAACCATAACACTCATATCGTCTTTTGCTATTCCATAATTATTATCTGTTGCTTCTTCTACTATTAAATTAGCTATTTTTTGAGTATTTGTTGTTTCTATATCTTCTAACAAATATTTTATCCATAATTCTTTATTTTTATATTCTACATTTGAATCTAATACACCGTCTGAACAAAATACCATTATATCCCCTTGTTCTATGTCTTTATCAAATGTTTGTATTTTGCTTCCTTCTATTATTCCAGTTGGTAATGAATTTGATTTTACCATTTGTACTCTTTTTCCATTTTTTATATATGTTGGACAAGCTGCACTTTTTATAAATTCTACATTTCCCATATATAAATCTACTATTGCTATATCTAAGCTTGCATAACTTTCTTTATTTCTATTTATCAATGAATTGTTTATTAATTCTAATGATATATTTTTATCAAAGCCTGATAATAATAAATTTTCTAGCAATTGTAAAGCTTCAGTACTACTTTTTTTAGCTTCTTTTCCACTTCCCATACCGTCACTTATTGCTATTAAATATTTTCCGTCTTTTAATCTTATTGTTAATGTACTATCACCTGAAATATCACTTTTTGTTTTGGTTTTATTTGCTATTCCTAATGCCATTACATATTTATCTTCAGATATAAATTCTAGCTTTTTACCTATAGTTGTTTCTTGGTTTAATACTATTTTTTCTCCTAATGTTTTTGTAAGTATTTTTTCTATTAAGTCTATTTTAGAATTTTCTATATTTTCTTTTAAATATATTTCTATAATATATCTATTTTCTTTTTTAACTGCAATATCATTCACAATTATTTCTTTTTGTTCTAATAATGATATTATTTCTTGTTTTTCTTTTACAAAGTTTCCTTCTTGTTCTATATCTTTTTCTAGATTTTTTGCCATACTTCCAATTGCTTTTGATACATCTTTTAGTTGTTTTCCTACGTTTTTATTATTTTGTTCTATTTTCTTTTTCCAAATAAAATCTGATTTACTTTGTGCATATGATATATTTATTGCTCTTACTATTTGCATTATATTTTCTTCTAATTTTTTACTTATGTCTTTATCATCAAAGCCTATTATATAACTGTTACAATCAGCAAATACTTGTAATAATTCTTTTCTTGATATTTCTTGTTTATCTATTAATAGTTTAAATATTTTGTCTATTATTTCTCCTTTTACATTTGAAATATCATCATATAACATATTTTCTTTGTAATTTTCTAAATTATTTAATAATTCTGTTATAAATATCTTTTTATTTTCTTCATATTGTTTATTTGTCTTTATGTCTTTATTTTCTTTTTCTTCTTTTTCTTCTTTATCTTCTTCATATGTCCCTGCTATGTTCTCTATTGCTTTTGATACATTATTTAAGCTTTCTGCTACTTCTTTGCTTTTGTTTAATACTCTTCCTGATGTATATGGTAAAAACTTTGAATTTCCTATAAATTCTTCTAAATCTATTTTTAAATCTTTTGGTACTAATAATAAGCCTATTGATGCTACTAATATTTCTTTAAAATGTATTAATTCTACTGTATACCCATTTGATACATATGCTAAAACAATATTTCCTAATGCAAAACCTATTACTACTCCTATTTTTCCAAATCTGTTTAATATTCCTGCTATCATACCTGATATTGCATATGAAGCTATCATAATTGGTTCACTTCCGCTTATGACTCCTAATGTTACTCCTATTGTTACACCAGATGTTGCCCCTACTAGTATTCCATTTTTCCAGCCAAGTATCATTACTATTAATATACTAAATACATTTCTTATATTAAAACCATAAATATTTAAGTCACCAAATGCTCCTACTGCAATTGCTAATAATAAACTTGCTCCTATTACTTCTTCTATTGAAAATGCTCTGTTTTTATAAAATTCTTTTACAACTACCAATGAGTTTACAAATATTTTATAAAATACTAATGTTATTATTGCAAGTGTGATTGTACTTAGCACATCATATAATGTGAAAGTTTCCATTGATATTTGTAATATTCCTATTAATATACTAGCTAAAAATACGTTTTTCCCTATTTTTATTTTCTCATTTCTTTCTTGTTCATTATAACGTGGCTTTATTATAAATAGTGATGCTACTAATATTAGTGTTGTTATTATATAACCTAATGCTCCTCCTACACCAAATTTTATTAGATTTCCTATTAGGGAAATCACCACTACCCCTAGGGCTGGAACTGAAAATGATATACAAGCTCCTAATAAACTAATACTAAATATTGAAAATTCTTGTCCTAGACTTACAAATGACAACATAAATGCTACTATATATATTACAATATTTTCTTTTGCAAATACATTTTTAAATATATTTACTTTATTTTTTTCCTCATTTACAATGTTATTATCAATTGTATCTTCACTTAAGTTTTGAAACATCCTTACCACCTCTTTAATTTTGATAAGCTTATTTTACTACTTGTCCTTTGTGGTTTTTGTCTTTTTTAGTATGCTAGACTAAAAAAGTTTTCTACAAATTTATATACTTTATTTTTATTTTTTTCATTAAAATATATTTTACGATTTTTATTTTATTACATAATATCGAAAAAAGCAATAAGAAACGAGAAAAACACTGAACAAAAAATGAAAAAATAAAATAAAATTTTCGTCAAAAACCAATAAAGAAATATTGACAACAAAATAAATAAATGCTACAATATAATTGTAAAAGAAATTTTACAATATTGATTAGAATAAAATATAAAATAATCAATAAAATAAAAAGTGAGCAAGGCTTAAGCCTCACTCTTTGGGATTGGATTGAAGTTTTTCTTTGGTGGTATGAACTTCAATCTCTTTTTTCTTATCTTGGAAACGTACATATGTAGTATAACCTAAAGCTGATAAAAAACAAATTACGAAACCGACAATAAGAGAAATTAAAGCAGTTTACAAAAAAATCAATAAAGAAACATTGACAATAAAATAAATAAATGCTACAATATAATTGTAAAAGAAATTTTACAATATTGATTAGAATAAAATATAAAATAATCAATAAAATAAAAAGTGAGCAAGGCTTAAGCCTCACTCTTTGGGATTGGATTGAAGTTTTTCTTTGGTGGTATGAACTTCAATCTCTTTTTTCTTATCTTGGAAACGTACATATGTAGTATAACCTAAAGCTGATAAAAAACAAATTACGAAACCGACAATAAGAGAGATTAGTGCGATACCCAAGTATTTAACTGCAAGTGTTGCGACCTCCATTTTTGCACTCACCTCCTTAAACGAAACAATTGCATTTAGTTGCAATTGATAACAACAAACTAAAAAATAATTTGCTGTTATTTATTGCAACTAAGATGTCTGGGTGAGCGTCCAAAACCAAAGCTATTATATATAATAGAAAAAGATTTGTCAACCAAATAATAAATATTTATATAAATTTTTATTTTGTTGTAAAAATATTTCTAAAAATCTCCACATTTATAACGTATACATAGCTACTTATAGCTTAAAACTTTAATTTTTCATTATAAAAAACAGGTTAAATATTTCTACTTAACCTGTTTTATTTTATTACAATACCTTTTTCTTGATTAAAATTACTCCTGCTCCTAATGTTATTAGTCCTATTGTTCCTAAGATAATATATTGTATATAATTTCTGTTTTCACCAGTTGGTCCTGTTATTGTTAAATATACATAGTCATCATCATAACCTGTTTCTCCATTACTTGGTATATAATCTCCTGGTATTGTATAATCTCCATCATGTTCCATTTTTCTTCCTGTTATTTCGTTTACTTCTATATCATTTGTAAACATGAAGTCATCTGCACTATTTGATAATATTCTTGATACTTCTAATGGTACTCTAAATTCTTGTCCTGGCTCAGCATCTTTAAATGCGTCTGTTTGTAATACTTGATTATATTGTTTTGCTGCATCATATGCGTCTTGTGATAAAATACCATTTGTTATCAAATCTCCAGTTATTTCTACTTGAGACCAATTACCATTATTATTAGGGTTATTTTCGTCAAATACCAATCCGTTTGATAGATAATCATATAGATTAGATATTGTTGCTATTTTCCAATTATTATGATTTTCTGGTACTATACCATAAATATAGTAATCTTCATCATTATAGTCTATTTCTGCTTCTCTATTATCTAATATAATTTCATATCTTATTGTTATTGTTGCACCTTGTATTAACTCTTGGTCTAATTCTATATGTATATTTCCATCTGGCAAATATCTTAAGTATTCAATACTTCCTTCTCTTGGATCTCCTTCTATTACTACTTGTCCATTTGCTAATTTAACTTGTACCCAAGCAATTTCTTTTCTAATATCTAAGTTTTGTATTGGTCTTCTTATAATACCAAAGTCTATATTATCAAAGATGAATTTTAATTCTGCTCCATATTCACTGATATTATCTAAGTTTACATCATAATCTAGTTTTATATCAAACAATCTAGTGTCTGCCTCTATATTTTCTAGTTCTGTTGAATCTATTGTTCCAGACATATTTCCATAGTTGTATACATTTTCACCTGATTCTTCTGTTCTTTGTGCTACTATATCATAACTTGTACCATCAGAATTTATACCTGTTACATCTTTTGCATCTGACATTCTGTCTATTCCTTCACCTGTTTCTGTTCTATACCAGTAATCTGTCATTGCTTCTGCCAAGTCTTTATCTCCTGCTCTATAAATTGTTGATTTATATTTTTCTACTGTTTCTATTGGTGTTTCAGTTCCATCTGGGCTTACTATAATACTAGAATTTCCATATGTATATCTAATTACATATTTTCCTGGTATTATTCCTGCAAATTCATAATTACCATTTTCGTCTGTTGTTGTTTCTGCTGGTTCTACTACTTCATTTTTATGATATAGTGTTGCAACTTCTGCTACATTTCCTTCGTCAGTATATGTTAATAATGCTACTTCTACATCTTTTACAATATTTTCACCAGTTGCATAATATCCATCACCTATTCTTTGTTTGTCATATCCAGTATTTTCAAGTAATTCTTGTATTGCATTATCTTCCCATACAGTTCCTCTTATAATTCTTCCGTCTTCAGGACTTACTTCTAAGATTAACGATGGTGCACTATCTGTATCATCTTCATATGATTCTTTGTCTTCTGGTATTGCTGAACCAGGTCTTGAATCACTATCTACTCCCGCATAATGTGTTTCATAGTTTTCATCTGAATAACTTGAGTATGATGCTATTTCTGTTACAGAGTCTAGTGTTATATCTTGATTTAACACTGCATTTACTGCTTCATTTTGTAATTTATATGTAATATATATAAGTTCTTGTTTTTCTGGCTCTATTTCTTGATTTGTTTCTATTGTTACTCTTCTAAAGCCATTACTATTATAATTATCAACTTGGTAATTTAATGCTTCTCCATCTTCATTTGTTACACTATCTACATCATATCTTTCATCAAAGTAATTTATAACTTCATTTACTCTTGTATAAAGGTTTGTTGCTTCATTTCTTAAGGCTATTTTATATGTAATATAAATTCCTAATTTTCCTTCATTTCCTTCTTGCATATTATATACAATGTCTGATGAATAGATTGTTCTAGTATAACTTTCTGAACCATATTCATTTCCGAATTTAACACCTACATTAAAGCCATCTGTTTCTTGATTTTCATTAAATCTTTGGCTATATTTATATGTATGTTCATATCCATTTAATGTTACTTTTGCTGTATCTATATCTTCTACTACAGCTAGGTCAGGTTGTTCTCTTTCCCATAAACCTAAGTTAATATTATTTATTTCTTGCATATCATCTTTGTCTTCTCTTATTTGTTCTGCAGTATACATATCAGATAAATATCCTGATTTACCATCATTTTGATATGCATCTTTTGTTGTTGAGTGCATTATATATTGCTCATCTGTCATATTAACAGGGAATCTTTGTCCTTCATAACCATATACTGAATTTGCTCCATAATTTAATGTACTCTTAATTTGGTCTATTTCTGTTCCTGATTCATCCACATAATGTTCAGTTTCATCATAATGTAAATCATATGTTTTGCTTCCACTCTCATTTCTAGACTCACCAATAGGTTCTCGTGAATTACTATGTGTTATTGTTGAATAATTATTATTAAATGTTGTTCTTTCTTCAGCATTTTCTTCAGCTTTAGAACTATATACATTTTCTGGTGATAAATCAACTATTGGTACTGATGTATAACTCATACC
>CALXEY010000022.1 GCA_944387455.1 uncultured Clostridia bacterium | reverse complement strand
GAAGAAAATAAACTAAAATTAAAAGAAGATGAGGTTTTAGTAATAGAAGGTATACATTGTTTAAATGATAAGTTAACAAGTAAAATACCAAAAGAACAAAAATATAAAATATATATAAGTGCATTAACTGTTTTAAACATGGATAGATACACAAAAGTATCATCATCAGATGTAAGACTTATTAGAAGAATAGTAAGAGATTATCAGTTTAGAGGATATTCAGCAAAACATACAATTGACGGTTGGTCAAGTGTAACAAAAGGTGAAGTACAAAATATATTCCCATTTCAAGAAGATTCTGATGTGATATTTAATACATCACTTATTTATGAATTAGGAGTTTTAAAAGGGTTAGCAACACCTATGCTTAAAGAAATAAAAAAAGAAGATAAAGAATATGCAGAGGCATCAAGATTACTTGGAATACTAAAATATATTAGGTCAATCCCAGAAAGTGAAGTACCAACTAATTCATTATTAAAAGAATTTGTAGGTGGAGGAGATTTTAAATATTAATATGGAAAATAAGAATTTTGTAAAAAATGATGAAGAATTTATATGTGATAATTGTGGTAAAAAAGTTACAAAACTTGGTTATTCATCAAGAAACCATTGCCCATATTGTTTACACTCAAAACACGTAGATATAATGCCAGGAGATAGAAAAGAAACTTGCAAAGGAGATTTAGAACCAATAGGCTTAGAAATTGATAGTAAAAAGGGTTATGTTATAATTTTTAAGTGTAAAAAATGTGGAGCAATTAGAAAAAACAAAGCTGCAAAAGATGATAATATGGACTTAATAATTAGTTTGAGTAGTAGACAAATATAAGCATTGGATAAGTAAGAGAAAAGAACAATATAAATATCAAGAATAGTTAAATAGTTTTGGTATAAGGATGTACAATTTTAATTTATTTAAATTTGTACATTTTTTTCCAAATAAAATATAGGAATATCACAAAACAAAGTGGTAAGAATAATAAAAAATAAATAAAATAATTTACAAAAAATATTGATATTTTTTATATTTTAATATAAAATTTAAAAAGACTAATTTGAAGGGAGGACAAAATGGTAACTTTAAATGATGTTAGAAACAATGAAGAAGTAGAAGCATTGATAAAAGGAGCTCAAAAACAATTAGATGGTCTTCGGTTATACTGAACATAGTCATAGACATATTTCAATAGTATCAAAAAGAGCGGGTGATATCTTACAAGAACTTCGGATATCCAGAAAGAACTGTAGAACTTGCTAGAATAGCTGGATATTTGCACGATATAGGAAATTGTGTAAATAGAGTAGACCACGCTCATAGTGGTGCAATAATTGCTTATAATATTTTAAAAGATATGGGTATGGACGTAAAAGAAAGAGTAGAAATTATGATGGCAATTGGAAACCACGATGAAAACACAGGTACAGCAGTAAGTGATATATCAGCAGCATTGATTTTAGCAGACAAGTCAGATGTTCATAGAGATAGAGTAACAAACACTAATTTATCAACATTTGATATACACGATAGAGTAAATTATGCAGTTACAAATGCAGATTTAGAAATTGATAGTAAAGAAAGAAAAATAATATTAAATCTTAAAATAGATACTAAATTATGCCCAGTACTTGATTATTTTGAAATATTTATGGATAGAACTATGATGAGTAAATATGCAGCAAAATATTTAAAGATTTGGTTTGAATTAGTTATAAATGGAACAAAATTATTATAGAGAAAAAACAAAATGGAGGAAGTAAGATGAAAAAATTAAAATTATTAACAATTATTTTAGGAATAATACTAATTACAATGGTAGCATTTTTTGGAGTATATGTACAAGTACAAAATAGAATGGAAGATAAAGTAAAAGATTATTCATATGCAATGGACTTAAAAGGTGCAAGAAATATTAGATTATCTGTAGATGATACAACAGATACAGTAATTAAAGATGCAGAAGGAAAAGAAGTTTCAGATGCAGAAAACTTAACAGATGAAGAATTAACAGAAAAAGGATATACAAAAGAAGAAGTAAAGAAAAATTCAGATGAAGTTTTAAATGAAGAAAATTATAAAAAATCTAAAGCTATAATCGAAAAAAGATTACAAGAATTAGGTGTAGATAATTATATTGTAAGCTTAGATGAAGTAAGTGGAGATATTTTAATTGAAATACCAGAAAATAATAACACAGATTCAGTTGTTAGTAATATGGGGACAACAGGAAAATTCGAAATAATAGACAGTGAAACTAAAGAAGTTTTAATGGATAATAATGATATAAAAAGAGTAAGAGTGATGTATGGTTCAAATAACACAGGAACATCAACTGGAACAGCTGTATATATGGATATAGAATTTAATAAAGAAGGAACAGAAAAATTAAAAAATATTAGTAATACATATGTACAAACAAATACAACCAATAATACAAATACAACTAATGAAACATCTACAGAAGAAACAGCAGAAAATACTGAAGAAGAGACAGAAACTAAAGAAATAACAATGCAAATAGACGGCGAAGAAATAATGACAACAAGTTTTGATGAAACAATTGAAACAGGAAGATTACAATTATCTGTAGGAAGTGCTACAACAGATCAAGATACTTTAAATGGTTATATAAACCAAGCATCTAGTATGGCAATCATATTAGATAATGGGAATATGCCAGTTGCATATACAGTAGCAAGTAATGAATATATATTATCAGATGTAACTGAAAGTGAATTAAATATAATTTTATATGTAATGCTAGCAATAGTAGCTATATTCTTAATAATATTGATAGTAAGATATAAATCACAAGGCTTAATAAGTGCATTTTCATATATAGGACTAGCTTCAATTTTTGTATTATTACTTCGTTATACAAATGTAGTAATATCAATAGAAAGTATATTTGGAATTGCTGTTATATTAATTTTAAATTACATTTTTGTAAATAAATTATTATCAAAATTAAAGAAAGAAGAAACAGTAAATAAAGGAATAATTACAAATGTATTTAAAGAAACATATAAAGAATTCTTTATAAAAATAATACCAGTTTGTATTGCAGTTATTACCTTCTGTTTTATCAAATGGGAGCCAATTAGTAGTTTTGGTATGGTAATGTTCTGGGGAATTTTATTAATTTCTCTATATAATATTTCTATAACAAATCTATTAGTAAGGATAAATGCTAGCAAAGGAGGTAAAAAATAAAAATGAAAGAAAATAAAACAAAAAAAGAAAAAAATAAATTAAGTAAGAAAACAAAAATAATAATAACAATAATAGCAATTATTATATTAATAGGGATTGCAATTACTTGTACAATTGGTCTTAATTTTGATTTAAGATATAGAGATAGCAAGAGAATGGAATTATATTTAGAACAAGATTTTAACATTTCTGATATAAAACAGATGACAGATGAAGTAATGCCTGGTAAAAAGGTAATTATCCAAAAAGTAGAAGTTTATGAAGATACTGTTAGTATAACTGCAGAAAATATCACAGATGAAGAAAAACAAAGTTTAATTGACAAAGTAAATGAAAAATATGGAACTACTTTAGTAGCAGAAAGTACAGAAATTGAAACTATTCCAAATACAAGAGGAAGAGATATAGTAAAACCATATGTTGTACCTTTTGGTATTGCAACTTTAATTATTCTAGTTTATATGGCTATTAGATATAGAAAATTAGGTGTTGTAAAAACTTTATTAAAAACAATTGTAATCGCAATTGTAGCAGAAATGGTATTGTTAAGTATTATGGCAATTACAAGAATACCAATTGGAATAATAACTATTCCATTAGTAATTACTGTATATTTATTAACATTAATAGGACTTACTACTTATTTTGAAAAAGAATTAGCAAATAAAATAAGCAAAGAAACAAGCAAATAGGCTTGTTTTTTTGTTGCATAATTATGTAAAATATGATAATATATAAATTGTCTGCAAACGCAGAAGTATAAAAATGCTTAGGAGAAAGGGACTAAAACATGAGTACATTAAGCATAACAGATATTGGTGGTAGCATTAGGATAAAAGATGTACCAAATAAGGTTATAGTTCCAAACCCAGGAAACAGGGAAGTTACTATTAGTGCGAATGAGAAAGGATTTTTGTATCCACAATTATTTATAAGTTCAGCTTTCCCAGACGAAATACCGTATAAGTTTTTAAGATTTGTAAAATCTACAGACGGAAGGGTTTATCCAAAATATATATCAGAAGTTGTAAGTGAGCCAGAATTATGGTTAAATGGGTTTCCTTGCTATGAAAATGGAATTGATATAATAAATAGAATATGCAAGGAACTTACACAGCAAAAGGGCTTAAGAGAAGCAAAAAGTGTTAGAAGATCTGATTTGATGTTTTATGATTATAAAAAAGAAAAAATTACATATTGGCTTGCATCACCTGGTGTATATGGATATTATCCTAATAATCACTTTGGTCCAGGAAATGTGATAGAAGGCATTACAGATAGTGGTTATGGAACAAAAATACTTAAAAGCAAATGCTTTATTTCTGGAGGATTGCCTGTTCGACCGACAATGGTTTTAGACGTAGAAGTTATCCGTTAAGCTAAAGGAGAGGATATGTATATTGCAAAACCAATCATACCTGAAGGCGTAGACGAGACAATTGTTATAACTAGAAGAGCTACTCCTAGTTACGTGGTTTATCCAGGTAAAAGTGGGTGGCATAGAAGACAAGTATTTACAAGTGAAGATTTACCAACAGAAGTTCCTTTTAGATATGTTGGGATGGTGAGAGTTTCAGAAGAAATAAGCTTTCCTAAATATAAAGCACAAGTAGTTACAAGAAGTGAACTTAGACTTCTTGGAGAAAGAGGAAGAAAAAATGCTTGTAATATTTTAAACAATGTTTGTAGAACAATGTTTGAAAATCAAGACGGAATTTTTTGTGCAAATAGCATAAAAAGAACAGATTTAACAAGTGGTGCAAGTGAAGATATCTCAGATTCATATTGGCTAGCTTCTTCTATTCCAAATGCTGTTTTAGGAGTTGTAAACCTTGGTTCAGATATTCCAATTTGTGGTTCAGTTCCAGGAAATAAAAACAGTATGATTTTTTCTTATAGTTTAGAAGATGTAACTACTCTAGCTATAAGACCAACAATAGTACTAAATAAAAAAATAGTTACAAATCCAAATGAAGTTGCTTGGGTAGAACTCTAAGTAGCAAATAAGACCTCTAAATAGGGGTCTTATTTGCTTGCAAAATTATGTAAAATATCATAAAATCTAAACTATCAGCAAAAGCTGTGTAGAAAAAGGCTTAGAGAAAGGAAGGAAGATGGCACAGGGAATTATTAGGCTAGAGGATATGCCTTCTGTTATTCTAGAAAGCGAAGTACCAACAAAAATTCTTGTTCCAAACCCAGGAGCTAGAAAGGTTGTAATTACACCAGAAGAAAGTGGAATTAATGAAGAGCAAGTATTTACAAGCGATTGCTTGCCAGATGAGATTCCATACAAACTTCTTGATGTGGTTCGGTATCCAGATGAAAATGTTTATCCTATATATGTAGCAAATGCAGTAACAAGTGAAAACTTGACTTTGTTCGGAAAAATAGGGTGCGAGAAAGGAATAGAAACAATAAATAAAGTTGCTAAGTTTCTTACTTGGCGACAAGGTATGCTAGAAGCTAGAAGTATTAACTTGTTAGATCTTAGTTTCTTTTATCATTGGGATAATGGACTTTACCCATATTGGATAGCTTCGCTTAATATAGATACAGTTGAAAATATATCTACCATTGGTCCAGGAGCAGTAAGGGGAGAGTTGGAATTTGATAAAGGACTTACATTGTTCTATTCTGATGGATTTGCTATGGGATATAAGTTTGGAGTACGTCCAGTAATGGTTTTGCCATCTAAAATCAAACTAGAGCAGATTTATTTCTAAGCATTGTAAATAAGACCTCTAAATAGGGGTCTTATTTGTGTGCTTAGAAAATAAAAAATATATCAAGAAAATTTCACAAATTATTCATATTTTGGTATAGATTTTTTTTTGTGCTTGTGATAAAATAAGTCCAAAGGTTTAGAAAATTTGGAGGAATAAAATGGGAAATATAGTATTACTAGATGAATTAACAATAAATAAAATTGCAGCAGGAGAAGTTATAGAAAGACCAGCATCTGTAGTAAAAGAAATGGTAGAAAACTCAATAGATGCAGGAGCAACTTCAATTACTGTTGAAATAAAAAATGGAGGAATATCATTTATAAAAGTAAGTGATAACGGAAAAGGAATAGCAAGTGATGATTTAGAAATAGCATTTGAAAGACACGCAACAAGTAAAATAAGGTCAGCAGATGATTTAAATACAGTAACATCAATGGGGTTTAGAGGTGAAGCTTTAGCTAGTATTGCAGCAGTTGCAAATGTAGAACTAGTATCAAAAACAGAAGAACAACAAATAGGATATAGAGTAGTAGTAGAAGCAGGAGATGTATTAGAAAAAGAAGAAGCAGGGTGTAGAACAGGAACTACGATTACAGTAAGAAACTTATTTTTTAATACACCAGTTAGATATAAATTCTTAAAAAAAGATTATACAGAATCAGGTTATATTGAAGATGCAATAACAAGAATAGCATTAGTAAACCCAAATGTAGCAATAAAATTAATAAATACAGGAAAAACAGTAATTCAAACAAATGGAAGCGGAAATTTAAAAGATGTAGTATATAGTATATATGGAAAAGATATAGCAAGTAATATATTAGAAGTAGACTACAAATATGAAGATATAGAAGTTACAGGTGTAATAGGAAAGCCAGAAATAGCTAGGTCAAATAGGTCTAATCAACTATTTTTTGTAAATAAAAGATATATAAAAGATAAAACTTTAACAGCAGCAACAGAACAAAGTTATAAAGGCTTAATACCAATTGGAAAATTTGGTTTTGCAATATTAAATTTAGAAATGGACCCAGCAAAAGTAGATGTAAATGTACACCCAGCAAAACTAGAAGTAAGATTCCAAGAAGAAAATAAAGTATTCCAAGCAGTGTATCACGCAATTAAAGAAACATTATTAAAAGGAGAATTAGTAGCAGACCCAGAAAAAAGCCTAAGGGATGAAAATGGAGAAAAGAAAATAGATAGAAGTGCATTAAGTTTTGAAGAAAGACTTAAAAATTTAAGAGATTCTAAAAAAGAAAATAACCAAGGTTTATTTGGTTTTAGAAAACAAAATGAAAAACAAATAGAAAAATATACAGATGAAGAAAGTAAAATAAAAACAAACATATTAGAAGATGTGTATAATAGTAAAAATAAAGAAGAAAATGTTTTAAATAATAATGAAAAAGCTGGACTAGAAGTAGGAAAACCAATAGATACAACAGATGTATTAGAACAATTAAAAAAGATGAGAGAAAAAATAGAAGAAGAGCTAAAAGAAAATAACAATTTAAGATTAGAAGATGTAAGTTTAGATAAGAGTAGAGAAGAAAAAGAAGATGTAGAAAAAGAAGGAAAAGATAATAAATTAGAAGTAGGAATAGAAGAAGAAAAAGGAGAAGATAAACAAGAAATAACAGATGAACAAAAAGAAAAAATAGATAAAGTAAATGAAGCTCTAGAAAATATAGATAATAAAGAAATAAAAGAAGAATTTGGCGAAATCAAACAAAAAATGGAAGAATTAAATAATAACCCAAAAGTAGTATCAGAAGATTTTGATGAAATGTATAGAAAACTATTTGGTAGAAGCCCAATTGCAGATGTAGAAGAAAAGAAAGAAGAAGAAAAAAATAATGCAATTGATATTGTTAAAAATAATATATCTATGTTTGATACAGACGAAAAATTCCAAAAACCAACATACAAATTTATAGGAATAATATTTAAAACATATATAATTTTAGAAATAGGACAAGAAATGTATATATTAGACCAACACGCAGCGCACGAAAGAATTATGTATGAAAAAGTAAAGAAAAACTATTATAGTGATGAAGTAAAAGATTCACAATTACTATTATTGCCAGATGTAATAACTCTAACACATAAAGAAATGGATATAGCAAAAGAAAATATTCCTATGTTTGAAAAAGCAGGTTTCACATTAGAAGAATTTGGAGAAAACACAATAAAACTAACAGGAGTTCCAACTATATGTTTAGACTTAGATACAAAAGAATTATTCTTAGAAACATTAGATGAAATAAACACAGTAGCAAGAACAGCAAAACAAGAAAAAGAAGAAAAATTCATAGCAACAGTAGCGTGTAAATCAGCAGTAAAAGCAAATATGGCATTAACAAGAGAAGAAGTAGAAAAATTAATGGACGAATTACTAAAACTTCCAAACCCATTTACTTGTCCACACGGAAGACCAACTGTTATAAAGATGACAAAATATGATATAGAAAGAAAATTTGCAAGAAAATAAAGGAGCAAAAAGATGACTTTTATAATAATAATGACAATAATAATATATTTATTAGTAATAGCTTGGAGCTGGACAAGCTTAGGAGATACCAGTAAAGCTAAAAAAGTATTAATAATATTTATTGGAATAATTACAATATTTTTAATAACACAAATAGTATTTTCAATGTCAAAATCAGGAATAAACTATGAAAATCAAGAAATAGAAAATTGGGTAGGAAAAATAATAGTATTTTTATTTACTGGTTTAAATGGTTTTGTAATGCCATTTTTAATGAAATTATTTAAAAAACTACAAAGCGGAGAAATAGACGGAAATATCTTTAAAGTTAGATTTATAATAATATTAATTATATTTATTATATGTTTATTTTTAGAGTGTGGATATATGGAGTCAATTCAACAAGGAATATTAAAAGTATATAGAGCAAATATAGAAAATTAAAAAGGACAGTGAAAATATGGAAAAACCAAAAGTAATAGTAATATGTGGACCAACAGCTTCAGGTAAAACAGCATTATCAATAGAACTTGCAAAAAAAATAAATGGAGAAATTATATCTTGTGATTCTATGCAAATATATAAAGAAATGGATATAGGAACAGCAAAACCAACCAAAGAAGAAATGAGTGGAATTAAACATTATATGATAGATATAATATCTCCAAATGAAAGATTTAGTGTAGCAGATTATAAAAAACAAGCAAAAGTAGCAATAAAAGAAGTTCTAAAAAAAAGAAAAACACCAATAGTAGTTGGAGGAACAGGACTTTATGTAGATAGCTTAATATATGAAATAGATTATCCTGAAATTAATTTTGACGAAGTATATAGAAAAGAACTAGAAGAAAGAGTAGAAAAAGAAGGCTTAAGCACTTTATATGAGGAAGCTAAAAAAATAGATGATAAAGCAGTAGAAAAAATAAGCGAAAATGACAAAAAAAGAATTTTGAGAATATTAGAAATATATAAAGCAACAGGAAAAACAAAAACAGAACAGGAAAAAGAATCTAGAAAAAACGAACCAGAATTTGATTATAAAGTATATGCTTTAAATATGGACAGAGAAAAATTATATGAAAAAATCAATAAAAGAGTTGACATTATGATAAAAAATGGTTTAATAGAAGAAGTAAAAAATATTTATAAAAAATATGATGAATTTCCAACTGCAATGCAAGGACTTCGGATATAAAGAAGTTGTAGAATATTTGGAAAATAAAATTACAAAAGAAGAAATGATAGAAAAAATAAAACAAGAAAGTAGAAGATATGCAAAAAGACAATTAACGTGGTTTAGAAAAAACAAAGAAACAATATGGCTTAATGCAGAAGACGGAATACAAAATAATATAAAAATTATTTTGGAGGGTTAAATTGGAAAAACAAAGAAAAAAGCAGAAGAAAAAATTAAATAATAAAAAAGTAGTTGTTATTTCTGGAATTTTATTAGTTTTACTAATTTATCTAATATATGTAATATATTTGCTTATAAAACAACCAACAAATGTATTTACAATAGAAGAAGGAAAACTATATAAGGAAGAAACAGATATAGGTTATGTTATTAGAAATGAAAAGGTTGTTAGAGGTGAAAACTATAAAAATGGTATGGAGCAAATAATTACAGAAGGAGAAAAAGCAGCGGCAAATGAGAATATATTTAGATATTATAGTACAAATGAAGAAAATCTAAAAAATAAAATTGCTGAATTAGACGGGAAAATTCAAGAGGCAATGGCTAAAGAAGATACTAATATACCAACATCTGATGTAAAAACATTAGAAAATCAGATAGACCAAAAAATAGAAAATATTAATAAAATAACTAATATGTCTCAGTTAGAAGAAGAAAAAAAACAGATAGATGAATTGGTATCTAAAAAAGCAAAAATAGCAGGAGAGACAAGTCCACAAGGTTCATATTTGCGAAGTTTAATAGACGAAAGAAAAGGTTATGAATCAGAATTAAACTCTGGTGCAGAATATGTAAAAGCACCAATTAGTGGAATTGTATCATACAGAGTAGACGGACTCGAAGAAACACTAACACCAGATAATTTTAGTAATTTAAGTAAAGAATATTTAGAAGGCTTAAATTTAAGTACTGGAAAAATAGTTGCAACAAGTAATGAGGCAGGCAAAGTTATAGATAATTTTTATTGTTATATAGCAACAATAACATCATCAGAAGAAGCAAAACAAGCAAAAGTCGGAGATAAAGTAAAAGTTAGACTTTCAAATAATATAGAAACAGATGCTGAAATTACAAATATAATAAAAGAAGATGACGGAGATATAATCTTAATTTTAAGATTAACAGAACAAATTAAAGAATTAATAAACTATAGAAAAATAACATTTGACTTAATTTGGTGGAATGCATCTGGGTTAAAAGTTCCAAACCAAGCAATAGTTACAGAAAATGAATTAAATTATGTAGTAAGAAGTAGAGCTGGATATTTAAGTAAAATATTAGTAAAAATTAAAAAACAAGGAGATAAATACTCAATTATAGAATCATATGATACAGAAGAATTAAAAGAGTTAGGTTTTTCTGATACTGAAATTGCAAATTATAAGAAAATATCTATATATGATGAGATATTAATAAACCCAGATTTAAGTAAAGTAGAAGAATAAAAAGAAATGTTACAGAAATGTTACAGAAATATTAAAATTTAAAAACATTTTAAAAATATATTGACATTTTGACAAAAAAAGTAGATACTTAAATACGTAAAAAGAAAATAAACAAAGGAAGTAAATTAGGAGGTTTTTTTATGTCAGGAGCATTAATGAATAAAGTATGGGATTTATTTGGTATGGATAGAGCTCAAGAAGAGGAAGATTACGAAAACGAGGATGTATATGATTACGAAGATGAAGATGCAGAAGAACAAGAAGAAAGAGGTTTCTTCGGAAGAAAAAACAGAGATAATAAAGTTGTAAATATGCCACAATCACAAACAAATAGCAATGCTATAAAAATGGTAATATCACAACCAACATCTTTTGAACAATCAGACGAAATTTGTTCTTTCTTAAAAGAGAGAAAATCTGTAATTGTTAATTTAGAATATGTAAATAAAGATGTGGCAAGAAGAATAGTAGACTTTATTAGTGGTGGAGTATATGCGTTAGACGGATATATTCAAAAAGTTTCTAATTCTATATTCTTAGTTGCACCTTCAAATTATGAAATTACAAATGAAATGGCAAGAGAAGAAATGAAAAATAAATTATCAGTTTCTTGGCTTAAAAACAATGGAATAAACTAAGAAAAACAATAAGAGAAAAAATAGAAAGTTAATTAAATAAAATATCCATAGAGGAGGAAAACAATGATTACACCATTAGATATAGAAAATAAAAGATTTTCGAAACAAATGATGAATGGATATAGTGTTGAAGAAGTAGATGATTTCTTAGATGAGCTAACAGCTGATTATTCAAGAAATTATAAAGAAAATGCTGAACTAAAAGCTAAAGTAGAAGAATTAACAAAAAATATGGAACATTATAAAAGTATTGAAACAACATTAAACAATACTTTAGTAATGGCGCAAAGTACAGCAGAAGATATAAAAAAAGTAGCACAACAACAAGCAGACCAAATAATAAGTGAAGCTAAGGCAACTGCCCAAAAACAAGTTGACGAATTAAATAATGAAGTAGTCTTAAAAACAAAAGAAGTAGAAGACGTAAAAAAACAATTTGATATATATAAAGCAAAAATGGAATCACTTTTAATATCACAATTAGAATTATTAAAAGATATAAATAAAGAAGATAATGCTTGAGACAAAGTGGGACACCCACTTTTCGTCTCATTTTTTTATAACTAAAATGTATTTGAGACAAAAAATGGGTGTCCCGTTTTGTCTCAAATTTTTTATAAATATTTTTTTAATTGTTCTACAGTATTTTCTTGGAATTTAATAAATTCATTTAAAACATTTTTTACTTTATTATCAGCATCAGGGTTTTGGTTTAAAAGTTTAACTCCTTCTATTATTCCCATATTAGTTCCTTGTATCATTAATTCTGCAATTTTAGAATTACTTTTATCTGTTAAAGTGTTCATTTCAACACCCATCCAACCCATAGCTTTTTGCATAGGGTTTAATTCTTTTGGAAAGTCATCAAATCTAGTTAATTCATCATTTACTTCATTTAATATTTTATTATATTCGTCATATTGGTATTTTAAATCTTCTTTAAATCTATCATCTTGAACTTTTTCAGAAACATTTGAAATTGAGTCCATACCCATTTTAATTCCTTTATTTAATTCGTTTAAAATATAACGGTTATTGTCCATAAATAAGCCTCCTTAAAAAATATTTATAATATTATTATCTACAAAAATAATTAAAATATTAAAAATAAATTGAATAAAAATAATTTTTTTTGGAAAGAGTAATAAAAAAGTATGAAAGGAAAGTTTGATATGGAAGATTTAGTTAAAAGTTTAAATTGTTTTTTATCTGATTTAAATGTGTTTTACAGAAAGCTTCAAAATTACCATTGGAATATTAAAGGTAAAGAATTTTTTGAAATGCATATTAAATTAGAAGAATATTATGATGAGATAAATGATGAGATTGATGAATTAGCAGAACACATTTTGATGTTAAATGCAGAGCCATTAGGTACTATGAAAGATTATCTAGATAATAGTTGTATTAAAGAAGCTAAAAATGAAAAAATTGATACTTGTCAGGTTATAAATAATATAATTACAGATTATAATACTTTACTTAAAAAAGCAAATGAGATTAAAGAAAAGGCTGATAATATTAAAGCATATGGAACTTCTTCTTTAATTGATAACTATATCCTTCTTTATATGAAAAATTTATGGATGTTAAATCAATTGAATATGAAATAAGAAATAAAAAATAAACTTAAAGTATAAAACTTTAGGTTTATTTTTTAGATGTGTCCCGAATTGGACAAAATGTCCAAAATGAAACGTCCCTTTTCACAAAAAATTCACAAAGTTTTTTAGCAGAAAGTATTGACAAGTGCTAAAATTGGGTATAATATATAACAAGGTTAGCAAACGAACTTAAGGAGTGCTAAAACTAACAATTAAAGAAGAGGTGAAAAAATTGTTAGATGATAGAAAAAAGAAAGTATTACAAGCAATTGTAGAAGAATATATAAACACAGCAGAACCAGTTAGTTCAAATGCTTTAACTAAAAATCACGGTCTAGATTGTAGTAGTGCAACAATAAGAAATGAAATGGCAGAACTAGAAAAAAATGGTTATTTAGATAAAACACATACATCAAGTGGTAGAGTACCTTCGGAAAAAGGTTATAGATACTATGTAGATGAGCTTGTAAATGATAAGGATATAAGTTTAGAGGAAATAAAATATATAAGTGATAAGTTAGAGACAAAAGTAAATGAAATAGAAGACTTAACAAAAATAACAGCAAATACAATATCTGAAGTAACTCATTATACAACAATATCTATAGGACCAAAAACAAATGAACAATTAATAGAAGAAATAAAATTTGTTTTGCTTCGGCTCTAGAATGATGATGGCGGTGATACTTACAGATAGTGGTTTAGTAAAAGAAACTATAATAAAATTTGATGAAGATATAACAGCAAAACAAGTTGAGACTATTAATTATATGTTTAATAAAAAATTAAAAGGTGAGCCTCTAGATACAATTGATAGACCATTAGAAGAATACTTATATGATGAAATGACATATAGTGTAAATGTTGTAAAACCAATAATAGAGCAGATAAAAAAAGTTTTAGCAGAAGAAGACAAAATATATTTAGAAGGAGCAAATAAAGCTTTTGAGTTACCAGAATTTAATAGCCTGGAAGTTGCAAAAAACTTTGTAAATATATTAGATGAAAAAGAAGTAGTTGCAGATATGTTAAATAGTGGTTTTGCAGAAGATATAAAAGTGTATATTGGTGATGAAAACGAGCAAGAACAATTAAAAGACTTTAGTGTAGTAACATTTAAACATAAAGTAAACGGAAAAGAGTTAGGAACAATAGGAATTATAGGTCCAAAAAGGATGGACTATTCAAAAGTTATTTCAGTTATGAAATATATAAATAAAAAATTAAATGGTAATGGAAAGAAGGGATAAAATGAAGGAAGAAAAAGAAGAAACTAAAGAGTTAAAAAAAGAAAAAGAAAATAAAGAAGAAAAAAAAGGTTTAAAGGAAAATAAAGAAATGGTACCAAAAGAAGATTATGATGCATTAGATGACCATTTTAAAAGAATTTTAGCAGAATTTGAAAACTTCAAAAAACGTAGTCAAAAAGAAAGAGAAACTTTATATAATTCAATATTATCAGATGTAGTAGAAGTAATTCTACCAGTTTTAGATAATCTAGAAAATGCAGTAAAAGTTGAGACAAAAGATGAAGAATATAAAAAAGGAATAGAATTAGTTTTAAAACAATTTAATGATGTATTGAAATCTAAAGGAGTAGAAGAAATAGAAGCTTTAGGACAGACTTTTGACCCAGAGTTACACGAAGCTGTAAGAAGTATACAAGATGAAACAAAAGGTGAAAAAGAAGTTGTAGAAGTTTATAGAAAAGGTTATAAAATAGGAAGCAAAGTAATAAGACACTCAATGGTAGCAGTAGCTAATTAAAAAACAAATATAATTTTGTTTATTAATATGTTATTAAATTTTATTAATTTATATATTTTTATTATAAAAAGAAAGGATGAAGAAAAATGGGAAAAATTATAGGAATTGACTTAGGAACAACAAATTCTTGTGTAGCAGTTATGGAAGGAGGAGAGCCAGTAGTTATACCAAATGCAGAAGGAAATAGAACAACACCTTCAGTTGTAGCATTTTCTAAAAATGGTGAAAGACTAGTTGGACAAATTGCAAAACGTCAAGCAGTAACAAACCCAGAAAATACTGTTATATCAATTAAAAGAAAAATGGGAACAAATGATAAAGTAGATATAGACGGAGAAAAATTCTCTCCACAAGAAATATCAGCAATGATATTACAAAAATTAAAACAAGATGCAGAAAATTATTTAGGACAAAAAGTAACTCAAGCAGTTATTACAGTACCAGCATATTTTAGTGATAGCCAAAGACAAGCAACAAAAGATGCAGGAAAAATTGCAGGGCTAGAAGTTTTAAGAATTATAAATGAACCAACAGCGGCAGCGCTTGCTTATGGTATGGATAAAGAACAAGACCAAAAAATATTGATATATGACTTAGGTGGAGGAACTTTTGATGTATCTATACTAGATATTGGTGACGGTGTATTTGAAGTTCTAGCAACAAGTGGAAATACACATCTTGGTGGAGATGATTTTGATAATGCTATTATTAATTATTTAGTATCAGAATTTAAAAAATCAAACGGAATTGATTTAAGTGCTGATAAAATGGCAATGCAAAGATTAAAAGAAGCAGCAGAAAAAGCAAAAATAGAATTATCAGGAGTTCAACAAACACAAATTAACTTACCATTTATTACAGCAGACGCAACAGGACCAAAACATTTAGACGTAACTTTAACAAGAGCTAAATTTGAAGAATTAATTCACGATTTAGTAGAAGAAACAGCAGGACCTGTAAACCAAGCTTTAAAAGATGCAGGAATAACAGCAAATGATATTCATAAAGTATTATTAGTAGGTGGTTCTACAAGAGTTCCAGCTGTACAAGAAGTTGTAAAAAGAATAACAGGAAAAGAACCAGATAAAGGAATTAACCCAGATGAGTGTGTTGCAATTGGTGCAGCAATTCAAGGTGGTGTTTTATCAGGAGATGTAAAAGACTTAGTATTATTAGATGTAACACCTTTATCACTAGGTATTGAAACATATGGTGGAGTATTTACAAAATTAATTGAAAGAAATACAACAATACCAACTAAAAAATCACAAATATTCTCAACTGCAGCAGATGGTCAAACATCAGTTGAAATTCACGTATTACAAGGTGAACGTGAAATGGCAGCATATAACAAGACTTTAGGAAGATTCCAATTAACAGGAATACCAGCAGCACCAAGAGGAGTACCACAAATCGAAGTTACATTTGATATAGATGCAAACGGTATAGTTCACGTATCTGCAAAAGATATGGCAACTGGAAATGAACAAAATGTAGCAATTACAGCGTCTACAAATTTAACAGATGAAGATATTGATAGAGCTGTTAAAGATGCAGAAGCACACGCTGAAGAAGATAAGAAAAAGAAAGAAGAAATTGAAGTTAAAAATAATGCTGAAAGTTTAGTATATAATAGTGAAAAAACTTTAAAAGATTTAGGAGATAAAATCTCAGGAGAAGAAAAAGCTAAAGTAGAAACAGAAATAGAAAATACTAAAAAAGCATTAGAAACAAACGATACTGCAAAAATTAAAGAAGCTACAGAAAAATTAACAAAAGTATTTTATGATATGTCAGAACAATTATATAAAAATGCTAACCCAAATGCTGGAGCAGGAACTGATGCAAATGCTAATCAAAATGCAGAAGGACCAAAAACAGATGAAAATGGAAATGTATATGATGCAGATTACAAAGTAGAAGATGATAATAAAGATGACAATAAATAAAAGATAAAAGAGGATTAGAGGGACTTCCTCTAATCTTCTAACTTTTAAGGAGGAAGAAATGGCAACTAAAAGAGATTATTATGAAGTTTTAGGTGTAAATAAAAACGCAACAGATGATGAGATAAAAAAAGCTTATCGTAAACTTGCTAAAAAATATCACCCAGATGCAAACCCAGATAATAAAGAAGAAGCAGAAGCTAAATTCAAAGAAGTAAATGAAGCATATGAGAATTTATCAGATCCACAAAAAAGAAAGATGTATGACCAATTTGGAGCAAACGGACCACAAGGTGGTTTTGGTCAAGGCGGACCTTTTGGAAATGGTGGATATTATTCATATTCTAGTTCAGGCTTTGACGGATTTTCAGACTTTGGAGATTTAGGAGATATTTTCTCAACATTTTTTGGTGGAAGTTTTGGAGGAAGAAGAGGTGCTCAAAGAAGAAATGGACCTATTAAAGGTTCAGACTTAAATGTAAGAATGGAAATTACTTTTGAACAATCTTTTACTGGTGTTGAAAAAGAAATCGTAATTACAAGAGACGAAGAATGTAGCCATTGCAAGGGAACTGGTGCAAAACCAGGAACTTCTCCTATAAAATGCCCTACTTGTAATGGAACTGGGCAAGTAACACAAGTACAAAACACAATATTAGGTCAAATGCAAACAACAAGAACGTGTTCTGCTTGTCACGGAACAGGTGAAATAATAAATAACCCTTGTGAAGTTTGTAATGGAAAAGGAACAATAAGAAAACAACCAAAAATTAAAGTAAAAATTCCAGCAGGAATAGATGATAATCAAACAGTAGTATTAAGAGGAGAAGGAGAACCAGGTAAAAAAGGCGGACCTAAAGGTGATTTATATATTACTGTTAAAGTAAAAAGACATAGTGTGTTTACGAGAAAAGGAAATAATGTACTTTGTGAAATACCAATAACAATAACACAAGCATCTTTAGGAGCAGAACTTGAAATACCAATGGTAGATGGAAGTAAAGAAAAATATAAGATACCAGAAGGAACACAAACAGGAAGTAAGTTTAATATTAGAAATAAAGGTTTTAAATCAATTAATTCTAATAGTGTAGGTGATTTTATATTTACAGTAATAGTTCAAACACCAAAGAGACTTTCAAAAGAACAAAGAGAACTATTAACTCAGCTTGCAAAAACAATGAACGAACAACCACCAGTAAAAAAACGTGGTTTGTTTGGATAAAGAATATAGTAAAAAAGCTATATTCTTTTTTTGTTACAAAAATATTACAAAAAAATTACAATTAAATTACAATTAGATTACAAATCGGCTAAATTGTTGAAAAAATATACAAAATACGATAATATTAAATTATAAGATAAAAAGGAGAAGTATGCAAAAATGAAAAAGAAAATTTTAAGTTTTTTTTGTATTATTATTTTAATAACAACAATAATAATGGCTAGTTTTCCTAGTGTTTCAGAGGCAACAGACAGTATGGAAGACAATCAATTTTATTATAATCAATTAACATCAGATTTATCAAGAAGTATTTATGAAGGAATTTTAAATGATACTTCAGCAACTGGAAATTTTAGAGTTAATGTGAATTTATCATATGAAGTAGAAGGAATAAATTCAGAAAATGCAGAAGAAAAATTATATGAATTATATAATAGTACTATAAGTCCTGAGGTTCATGACGCATTTTGTGCTTTTATACTAGATCACCCAGAATATTATTGGATTAGATATAATTGTATAGATGGAACAATTACTCCTGAGATAAACTATAATATGGGAAACCAAGTTGTAGAAATAACAGGACTTGATATGGAATTATATATATTACCAGAAAGTGCAGAAAAAGAAGCTTTTCAAACAAAATTACAAGAAGTGGCAAATTCAATAACAGGAGAAGATAATTATGAAATATTAAAAAATATCTATAATTATGTAATAACAAATGTTTCAAATACAGACTTAGATGGTTCTGAAATACAACAAACAGCATATGGGGCTTTAATGAATAATAAAGCAAGCGATGAAGGAGAGTCAAATCTATTTGTATTATTATGTAGAGCAAAAGGAATAGATTCTGCAATTATTAGAGGAAATTTAATAAATGGTGAAGAAAGTAAAATGCATCAATGGGCAGGAATATATCTTGATGAAAAATGGTTTGGTGCTGATCCAGATTTAGACAATGCAGAAGATACTAATAATTATTTTATGGTAGGAAATGATAATGTAATTGGAGACACAACTTTTTCAGAAAAACTTGTTGCAAATGTAAAACCATATGAAGAACAAAAAACTACTTTTACAGAACCAATATTAACAAATACTCAATATGAAAAATTTAGTGTTTCTATAGAATATAGTACAACAGACCCAACAAAAGAAGGTGTTGTCGTTACAATTTCAGCAAATAAAGAAATGCAACCAATAAATGG
>CALXEY010000021.1 GCA_944387455.1 uncultured Clostridia bacterium | reverse complement strand
ATATTTTCGGTTAGTTTTTAGTTCATTTTAATCATCGTCCAGTACTACTTTATATATAAAGTGAGGCGAGAAGAATGATTGTCGTTGGGCTGATGAGGAAAGAAGTTGCCCCTAGAAGAAGGAGATCTGCTAGTAACAGAACTACCTCCACGGAAAATACGATACAAAATAGAGCTAGCCTCTAATGTATACTCATAATGGCAAGCATATAAGTCAAATAAATTTAAAATTACATCTGTTTCTTTTTGTCCTGTTATATAACTATTATTTTGTATTGAATTATTACTGGTTGATGTTATGCTACTTTCTTCTCCTCTTCTTTTCATAAAATTCATCATTGCATCATACTGACTACCCCATATCATTGAACTTGTTACAGATGAATCATTTGTTTCTGGTACTGTATATTCTAAACATTTTTTATATAAACCATACCAAGTATTTGTTTTTTCATTAGTTGAATCTGCTGTTGTTACTTTGGTTCTATTTTCTTCTGTACTTGCATTTTTACTTACAGGTGTATCTCCTTCTAAACCTAATTCATATCTTCCCACATAAAAACCTTTATATTTTGCTACACTTGTTGCCATTTCTTTATATTGACTTTTCAAATCTTTTAAAAATTCTTCTGTTGTATAATTTTCTTTTATTATTGAAAGATTATTTGTATCTCCATCATATTTTGTTCCTGTTCCAGAAGGGTTATCTGTTACTACTGCTGGCTCTCTTAAACCACTATTAGGGTTATATGTTTTATTTTCTGTTCCAAATTGATTCTCTCCTGTAGTTGTTGCATATAATTTGCCAACTATTTCTGTTGAATTATGTATTGCACATTTTAATTCATTTCCTTGTAGTTCTAAATTACATAAACTTGTTGCACTTACATTTGCACATTGTGCCATATCATTTATATCACTTACTGGTATCCATACAAATTGATTACCTTTTTTATCTTCTATTACTAAACCGTCATCTATTTTACTTGCTTCTTCTAATATTTTAAAACCTTCTGGCACTGTTACTGTTTTATATTCTTCCTCACTTGTTTCATCTGTATATTCTTCATTTTTATTTGCAAATTTTCCTGGTCCAAATGGCACATAATCATCTAGTTTTCCAGCTATCTCATACACCGGTTCATTTGTTGTAATTACACCGTCTTTATCTACTTGACTTTCGCTATCTATTACACCTTTATTAATTAATTCATCAATTACATCATCCATAGTAGGGTTTCTATGTTTATTTTCAGCATCAATAATTGCTAAATCTATTTGCTCTTCCCAAGAAGCTATTTCTGTATCTTCTTTAGCTGTGTGAGCTTGGTTAATAATACCATTATCACCAGTTAAAACTCCAATTGATATCCCTGCTAAAATTAATAAAACAACTATTGTTACAACTAAAGCAATAAGAGTAATTCCTTTGTTTTTACTTTTTAAATTTTTACTTTTGTTCATTTCTTATTCTCCTCGTATTTTATTTTTGCGTACTGTATGTACGTGTTTTAAAGTATAAAATTTTTATTTACTATATAATTCATAATATATTGTTGAAGGTGGTATGTATGAAAATTATAGCAAATAATTATGAGCCTAAAGATATTATCAGAATAATACGTGAATGGTCTCGGACTATCTCAAAAAGATTTTGGAAAAACTGTTAATTGTAGTGAAAGTACAATACAGTCATATGAACTAGGTAGAAGAAATTACAATATACAAACACTAATGCATATTGCTAAAGTCCATGGAATTACCATTACACTAGAAAAGAAAGATTAATTACACTTTCTTTTTACTTTTAATAAAATATATCATATCATTTTTAAAATTGCAAGAAACTTGCAATAATTTTATTAAATTTTTAGGAGAATATATATGGAAAATTTTTCAATTGGTAGTATTTTAAAAAATATGAGAACCACAAATACAAAATATACTCAGAAAGACTTAGGCAAATTACTTTCTCTTGCTGATAATACAATTTCTAGCTATGAACGCGAAAATAGTCAGCCAAGCTTTGAAACAATAGTAAAAATAGCAAAACTATGTGATTATGAAATAAAATTTTATAACAAAAAAGATAAAAAAAATTATTCTGTAGAAGATTTATCACAAAAAAATACTTAAGCATAAATAAAATGACTTAAGTATTTTTTATTTTAGTATATTTTTTTAAAAAATGTAAATAATATTATTGACATTTTGTAATACAACGTAGTACAATATAATTATAAAGGAGTTGATAATATGACTATTTCAGTAAGATTAAATGAAAAAGATACAGAATTGATACAAACTTATGCTAAAATGCATAATATTTCCTTATCTGATTTGATTAGAAATGCTGTATTAGAGAAAATAGAAAATGAATATGACTTAGATTGCTACAATCAAGCAATTGAAGAATACAAAAAGAACCCAAAAACATATTCTATGGAAGAAATAAAAAAGGAGTTGAATTTATAATATGCATTATACAATACGTTTTTCAGAAAGAGCAAAAAAACAATTAAAAAAATTAGATAAACACACATCTGCTTTAATTATAGGTTGGTTAGAAAAGAATATTGAAGGTTGTGAAAACCCACGCATACACGGAAAAGCTTTAGTAGCAAATAGAACTCGGTGAGTGGAGATATCGTATAGGTACATATCGTGTAATTTGTGAAATTATTGATAGTGAAGTTGTTGTATTAGTTTTAGAAGTAGGACATAGAAGAAATATATATAATGGATAGCAATAGCATAGCCATATAATAATTTACAATATAATTTTATAGACGTTGTCTCCAAAATTTATTTATCTTTTATCAATCAATTATTATGTATTTTTTAATTCTATCATAATTAATTCTTAAATTAACACCTCCATAATATTTGTAAATTTTTCATATACATTAAATAATTTTGCATATTCTTCTAAAGTTTTTAAATCTCTATCTTTTTTATTAAAATAATTTTTAATAATTTTATTATATAATTCAATATCTACTTCATTTTTATTTTTTAAAATATCGCAAACACATCTTTCTGCATTATATATTTTTATAGGGTTACCATATGGGCTTTCTATATTAGTAATACCAATGTCAAAGTTATTTTTTGAAACATAATGAATATTTAAATCTTCGTTAACATTATTATGACTAATAGTTGTTATATCTATTTTATTTGGAGTTCTATCACTCAAATTCCAAAAATAACAGGCAGTATTGTATGAAAATACAATATTTGAAAATCTTTTTTGTAGAATATAAAATTCATCTTCTATCAAATTATTATCTATATACAAACCATATGCTACTTTTCTAATTATCCCTTCTTTAATTAATTTTGGTATCAAAGGTTTAGAAATTCCAATTGCCTTAAAGTCTTTGGTTTCAATATATCCATAATTTTTATTTAAAAATTTTTGTAAATTAATATTTTCCATTTTTTACTCCTTTACTCTTACTCGTATATTATAGCACATTTACGAGTAAAAGTAAATATTATTGTATTTTATTTAATTATAGTATTAGAAAAATTTTGATTTTTATTGCAAAAAGTATAATGAAAAATAGAAATAACTAATATATTTTTTTAATAAAAAATAAAAAGATATTAAAGTAATTTTTTAGATTAAGTGGTTTTGCGTAGGGAAATAAAGGGTAGCAAAACCACTGGTTAAGCGAAGCTTAAAATCTAAAAAATTACTAAATTCCCTGTTTATAATATAAAGATGTGTCCCAAATGCGACCTTTTGGTCGCAAATGAAACGTCCCTAATTCACTAATTCATAATTTGAACATAAGGTTTAGCAGTCATATCTTCTTCGATAGTTTCGATATTCATACCAAAATATTCTTCCATAATATCTCTTACAACTTCAGCAGTATAATTTCCATGACCACCGTTTTCAACAATAACTACAATTGCAATCTCTGGGTTCTCAAAAGGAGCAAAACCAACAAACCAAGCATTAACCTTGTTGCCATTGTCCACCTCAGCAGAACCAGTTTTACCACCAACGCTAACATTAAAGTCTTTAAATCTAACATAAGCAGTACCAGAACTATCTTGAGTAACAGACTCCATACCTTTTAAAACAGCATCTAAATATTCTTGCTTAATATCAATGTCTTCAACTTGTTCTTGTTCTATTCCAAGTTTTTGATTAACAAAGCTCTCTATATCATCTTTTGAAACCTCTGAACCATCTGCATTTCTAACAGTTTTTACAATAGTAGGTTGAATTCTATTTCCCCCATTTGCTAAAATACTAATATATCTTGCCATTTGAACAGGGCTAAAAGAATTATCATTTTGCCCTATAGCAGCTTGCAAAGTATCTGCCGCATACCAGTTAGGATCACTATTTGCGTGTAATCTAGCCTTTGTCTCTTTACTAGCAACAGAACCAGAAGCCTCACTTGGAAGCTCAACTCCAGTTTTACTTCCTAAACCAAAGTATCTTGCCATTTTTGCTAAAGCATCTATACCCATTCTGTCCGCTGTTTCATAGAAGAAATAGTTACAAGATTTTTCAATAGCACCAGAAACATCAAGCCAGCCGTGTCCTCTTCCATAATCACTATAATACCAACATTTAGGTCTATATCCTGTATTTGCATATTTCATATACACACCTGTATCATTTATTTTAGTATTTAAATCAATAACACCAGATTCTAGACCTGCTATTGCAGTTACCATTTTAAAAGTAGAACCAGGAGAGTATGAATTTTGTACAGCCTTATTAACTAAAGGGTGTGCTGTATTATTATTATAATTATTCCAATTCTCAGTACTAATACCGACCAACAAAATCTGCTGGGTTATAAGTAGGATAACTTGCCATAGCAAGTATTTCTCCTGTATTTACATTCATAACAACACAAGCACCTGCATTTGTATCAAACCTTTGTCCAAAACCACCACTTGAAATTTTTTGTATATTTGCAGCTAAAGCTTCTTCCGTAACTCTTTGAAGGTTTGCATCTATTGTAAGAACAATATCAGAACCTGCAATTGCTTCTTCTGAAATATATTCAGCTGTAGTAGTTCCGTCAACTGCCATATCTATCTGTCTTGTACCATTTTTACCTTTTAAATATTCCTCAAAAACATATTCAATACCATTTTTTCCTATAATATCATTTTGGCTATATGTATCTTTTCTTGTTGCATATTCTTCACTACTTATTTGTGAAGCATATCCTAAAATATGTGCTGCTAAAGTTCCTGATGTATATTCTCTTACAGGCTTTGTTGAAATATTTATCCCTGCAAATTTATCTGAGCTTTCACTAAACTCTGCAACCGCTTCTCTTGGTATATTATCTGCTATAGTAATTGATTTTGTACTACTATAACCTTCTATTGAAATCTGATATCTAATTGCTAAAATTTTTCTTATTTCTTCTATATTAGTAGTATTTGTTATCTCATACTTATCTACAAATTTATAAAAAGCTTGCTCTGCACTTATATTTTCATCTAAATCATTATCTTCTTTCCACTCTGATAATTGCTCATCAGAAATTGTAAAATTAAATGGATTTATACTAATTGGAAAAGAATCTGGATATGATACTCCATATTTTTCTAATACATTTATCATATTTAATATAGAAATATTAAGTTCATTGTCATCTACTTTTGTTTTATACATTTCTAATGAAAACTGTGCATCTGATGTAACTAATGTTGCTCCTGTCCTATCTAAAATATCACCTCTTGCTGCTTCTAATGTACTTTCTCTTGTTAATCTTGTATTTGATTGTTCTCTATATTCTGCTCCGTGTACTATTTGAAGGCTAAATAGTCTGATAATTAATATAATTCCAATTATATATATTAAAACTGTTAGTAAGTTAAATCTAAAATTTATATTTGCATTTTTACGTTCTTTGTTTCTTCTTATTATCAAACTATCACCTTCTTTCTAATTACTAATTTATTTTTAGAAATATCTCGTTAATATTTTATTTCCTTTATATTCATTTTCTATATAATATCCTGTTTTTTGTATTAGTGGATATAATATTATTGTTAAAATTAAATTATACACAATTTCAATTACAAGTATTATTATAAAGTTTACTATCTCCACATTTATTGATAAAAACATATAATTTAATAGATAATTAAGTGC
Source organism: uncultured Clostridia bacterium (assembly GCA_944387455.1). Lineage (GTDB taxonomy): Bacteria > Bacillota > Clostridia > TANB77 > CAG-508 > CAG-269. The sequence goes on along the minus strand of CALXEY010000021.1, from coordinate 13,611 downwards.
TTCTGTTAAAAATGTAGAACCTAGAACCATTATCATTATTGTCATTCTGCTATCTTTTGAAAAGTTTTTATCAAACACTCCTGCTAAAAAGCCAACAAGTCCTAATGTTACCGCATTTATTCCAATTTGTAAGCCTAATAATAAGTCTAAAAACAAACCAATTGCAACCCCATAAATTGTACCTACTGTTCTGCTTGCAAATAGTCCTACAAACAAAACGAATATAACAAATAAATTAGGCATAACTCCTGCAATATTGAACCAAGTAAAGAAGTTTGATTGAAGATAATATATAATTAATGCTACTAAAATTAAAACTATATTAATTACTAGTTTTTTCAATTAATTCACCTCTCTACTTATTTGTTATTACAAGTACTGTATTTAATTTATCAAAATCTACTGCTGTATCTATTAATGCATATCTATCTGTAATGTTTTGTGTGTTTTCTACTTTTCTAACAGTTCCTACGTGTATCCCTTTTGGATAAATTCCACCTAGACCTGATGTTTCTATACTATCTCCTTGTATTACATTTGCATCTGTTGGTATATACATACCTCTTAATGTTTTATTATCATCTAATGTTCCTTTACACACAATGCTATCACTATTTGAACTCATTATACAGCTTATTGAACTTGCAGTATCTATTATTGTCTGTACTTTTGCTGTATTATTGGTTACAGAAACAACGTGTCCTACTAAACCTTGGTCTCCTATTACTGTCATATTTACCCCTACGCCGTCATCACTTCCAACATTTATTACTATTGTTTTTGAATAATTACTAATATCTTTGTTTATTACATATCCTGGTATTGTAGTATATTCTCCATATTTCTCACTTAAGTTTAAATATTCTTGTAATGTTTCATTTTGTGTTTTTATATTTTCAAGTTCTCTTAATGATTGCTCTAATTCACTATTTTTTTGTTTTAATTCTTCGTTTTCTTGTTTTAAATTATTTATATCTGTAAAAAATGTGCTATTACCACTTAATTTGTTTTTTAAATATGTTAGCCCATTTTGTATTGGCATAACTAAATTAGTTGCAGCATTTTCAAAAAAGCTTGTGTTTTTTTCTCCATTTGAAAATATCACAACTAATATTAAAATTATAATAGTAATAATTATTCCTATAATTCCACCTTTTTTATTTCTGTACATTTTTTACTCCTAACTTTTTTATCTTCTATTTCTAGCATTTACAAGAACCCTACCTAAACGTTCTATGTCTTCTAATGTTTTTCCCGCTCCTCTTACCACACAGTCTAGTGGTTCTTCTGCTACATATACAGGCATTCCTGTTTCACTACTTATTAATTTATCTAAGTTTTTAATTAAAGCTCCTCCACCTGCTAAAACTATTCCTTTTTCCATTATGTCTGATGCTAATTCTGGTGGTGTTTTTTCTAATGTCATTTTTACTATTTCTACTATTTTTCCAATTGATTCTTTCATTGCTTCTTCTATTTGTGTAGATGTAATTGTTACATTTCTAGGAAGCCCTGTTGTTAAATCTCTACCTCTTATTTCCATACTTGCTTCTGTCATAAGTGGCATTGCACAACCTAATTCTATTTTAATCTGCTCTGCTGTTGTTTCTCCTATTGCTAGATTCATTTCACGTTTTATATAATTTACTATATCTTCATCTAGTTCATCACCAGCTATTCTTAAAGAGTGACTTACAACTATTCCGCCTAAAGATATTACAGCTACCTCTGTTGTTCCACCACCTATATCTACTATTATGTTTCCGCTTGGTTCTCCTACATCTAATGATGCCCCAATTGCAGCTGCCATTGGTTCTTCTATTAAATATACTTCTCTTGCTCCTGCTTGCATTACAGATTCTTCTACTGCTCTTTCTTCTACTTCTGTTATTCCAGAAGGCACTCCTACAACTACTCTTGGTTTTCCTATATTATATCTTTTTCCTACTTTTGCAATAATGTTTTTTAACATTAATTGTGTTGCTGTAAAATCTGCAATTACACCATCTTTCATAGGTCTTACTGCTCTTATTTGGTCTGGTGTTCTTCCGAAGCATTTCTTTTGCTTCTGTTCCTGTTGCTACTATATTTCCTGTTCTTCTATTTATTGCAACTACTGAAGGTTCTTTTAATACTATTCCTTTTCCTTTTAATGTAACTAAAATATTTGCTGTTCCTAAATCAATTCCTATATCTTTTGATCCAAATGTAAAAAATTTCATATAAATCTGTCCTTTCTTTTTTATAATTCTATCTTTCCCTCTGTTGTAAACATACCTACATAATTCATATTTCCAATTATAATATGATCTGCCATAGTTAGCCCTAAAATCTTTGCTGTCATATATAATTTGTTTGTATAATCTATGTCTGCTTTACTAGGTGTTGAGTCTCCGCTTGGATGATTATGTACTAATATGAATTTTGGTTCTTTCATTTGTATTGGTTCTGATAATATATCTTTCATAGGAATATTTGTATAGTTAACTCCACCTCTTGCAACATCTTTTATTTTTATTATTTCATTTTTTGCATTTAAAATTACAACTTTTACAACTTCTTCTTTTTTATAGCACATACTACTCATTAACATTTTAACCAATTCTTGTGAATTGTTTATGACTTTCTTATTATAATTTGATGTTCTAAACATTCTTTTTGCTATTTCTCCTACTGCTTTTAATTGTATTGCTTTTACTTTTCCAATCCCTTTTTGCTCCATTAAGTCTTTTATTGTTAGCCTTTGTAAGAATTTTAAGTTTTCTTCTTCTGTATCATTTAAACTAAGTAGCCTTTGTGCTAATTGTACTGCTGTTTCTTCTTTTGTTCCTGTTTTTATTATTATTGCTAATAATTCTGCATCTGACAATGCTTTTTCACCATACATTTCTAATTTTTCATATGGTCTTTCTAATTCTGGTAATTCTTTGATTTTCATAGACAAAATAATCATTCCTTTCAGTTTGTTTTATTTTGCCCCTATTTTGTTTTTATATCCTTATATTTTTTTGTATATAAATATTGCAAGTACCATACCTATTATACTTGATATATTTATTTTAAATGTTAAACCAAATGTTAATTGAATTACACTTAAGTCAAGTGTAAGTGGCTGGCTTAAACCAAAACTTTCTCCATAAGATAACCACCAAAGCCAATCAACTTGTGATGCTAACTCCCCAAGTAAGCCTCCTATTACTATTCCTGATAATATAAATACTAATAATATCCATACATTTTTTTCTTTTGTTGCCATTTTTTTATCCCTCCAAAATTCTTTTATCCTTACGGATATTTTATTTTTACTACAAAGTATTATATATTGTATTGGCAAATTTTTCAAGTAAATTAAGTTATTTTTTTATTATTTTTATACGCTAAAAAGACACAATCTTTATTGTGCCTTTTATTTTATTATATTTTCTTTTACCACTCATGCCATATATGTACTTTAGAACCTATTGGTACATTATCATATAAGTATTTAGCATGATCATATGTTAATCTTGGGCATCCACTTGATTCATATGATTGCCCTGCTACTTCATAGCCATCGTGGAATCCTTGCCCATTGTCATAGTCTCCTTGCCAATCATCTATATAACATACAAACCAATAATTTCCTTCTCCAGTATCTGCCGTTTTATGTGTGACCTCAAAATTCAAATCTGGATTTCCGTTACTATCTGCTAAACCTGTATGACTCATACCATTAGTTCCTAAATATCCCATTGTTGTATTAAAACATCCGTCTATTTTCCATTTGCCGTCTTCTTTATATAATAATGTTGTTCTAAATCTTCTTACGTCAACCGCAACAAACCAATCTGTATCACTACCTATTCTATTGGCTCTATCTAAAACAGATTGTAAATAATCTTTATCTGTTCTATAATCGTCTCCCCAGGCTGTTGCTGTTATATCTTCTTCTACTTCTTCTATATACTGTGTTTCTAGCAATTTCCATAATTGTGATTTTGAATTGCTTTTTGAATTTTGTAATATATTTGCTCCAGTTTCTGAGCTTTCATTTTCTATATCCATATATTTTCCGGAATTTAAGTTTTTAAATGCAATATAGCCTCCGTCTCTTATTTCTGGTATCCATCTTTGACAATCTGAATTGTTATCTTCCCACTGACGTATATTTGCTCCATCTTCTAAACTTCCATCTTGAACATCAAATGCTAAATTATGCATTGTATATATTACATATCCATTTTCTTTTTTTACTAGCCTAAACTTTTGTCCATTTTGATTTGTTCTATCCCATGTATGTATATTTGTTCCCCAGTCAGCACCCGAATTATCTAAATCAACAAATTTTCCCAAAGCACTTTGTATTTCATACACACCATCTTTTAATAAATCTTTTTTTATTAAGATAAAACTTTGTGCTGATGTACCATCTTTTGGTGCTACTATAATTTTTGCACCTTCTTCATTTGAGTTATTTTCTATTGTCATACATAAGTTACTTTCTTTATTTACTAATACTATTCCATTGTTCCATTCTACTTTCCAAGTATCACTATCACTAGCTTCTGTGCTACTGTTTCCTGATTGTATTACTTTTGCTCCATTATTTTTACTTTCTTCTTTTAGCCAACCTCCAGATGCTCCAGTTCTTATTCTTATTTCGTTTTCTCCAACTTTTTGTATTTCAAATTTTTGTGCTAAACTTCCATTATTTCCAAAAAGTTGTGCCTCAGTTCCATCTTCTGCACTTCCATTTGATATATCTATGCTTAAATTTTTATTATCTGCTTTTCTTATTTCTGTAATACCTTCTTCTACAAATTCTGTTTTTTCTAATCTAAATCTTTGTGCATAACTATTTGTGTATGTAAATTGTTGTATACTCGTTCCCTCTTGTATTGTTCCATATTCTATATCTAATGCTAGCCCAGAATTTTCTGATATAAAATTATATGTTCCATCTATATTTTTACGTATTTTCCACCTTTGTGCTGATGTGTCATTACTTCCGTATTGTTGAATTTTTGTTCCAACTTCTTTAGATGCATCTGGTACATCTAATACTTTTGCAGATTGTACATTGTTTATTTTATAATATCCATTTCCTACATATTCTATATAAAATTTTTGGTTTTTATTATTGTTCTTTCTCCACAATTGTAAGCCAGCTCCATCTTCTAATGAAGCATCTTTTATATCTAATACAAAATTGCTATCTTGATAAGAACTTATAATATATACACCATCTTCTACTACCCTTGACATATATATTTTTCCCGTTTGTTCTGTTGAATCTACTGCATATGTTTTTATAATTCCTAAAAAAATCAAACCAAAAATTAAAATTGTTATTTTTAATAATAGTTTTATATATTTTTTATTTTTAACCAATATTTTCACCTCTTATTACTTATTATACATTATTTAAAGTTTTTTTCAATAATTGTATTGCATTTGTAATATATTTGTAATATTATTTTTTAAAATTTAATTGCCAAAAATTATATATTTAAATATAATAATATTAGTAGTATAATTATATTAATAGTTACAAGGAGGTCTTAAGTGTGAAAATTGAAAAATTAACAGAAAATAAGATTAGAATTATTTTTGATTATTCTGATTTAAAAGCAAAAAATATAGATTTAAAATCTTTAATGACAGAAAATATAGAACGTCAAGATTTTTTTAATGGTATTTTGGAGAAAGCCAAAAATGAAATTGGTTTTAACACAGATGGTTGTAAATTATTAATTGAAGCTTTTTCTACACCTGATAATGTTTTTGTTTTTACAATTACAAGGTATTTGCCAGATAATATCTCTAATAAAAAACTCTCTGTAAAAAGAAAATCTTTAAATACTACTAATAAACAAGCTTTATATAGTTGTAATAATTTTGATACTTTTTGTGATTTTTGCAAATACTTAAATAGTGAATATAAATATAATTTAAGACTTTTATCAAAAAATACTTATCTATATTTATATAATGATACATATTACTTTTTTATGAAAAATATTATCTCAGATGAATTTGCAATTAAGAGTTTTTATTCAATTGCATCTGAGTTTTTAACTCCTGTACATTATTCAAGTAATTTTGAAAGCAAACTACTTGAACATGGGAAAGTAATTATTAAAGGTAATGCTATTATGACTGGAATTAAATATTTCTCGTAAATAAAAGAGCTAAAAGCTCTTTTTTTACTATTCTTTTTTGTTTCTTTATTTTTATTTACTAATTATATTAATACACATAATTTTGTGGGTTATATGCAACACCATTTACTCTTACTTCTAAGTGTAAATGTGGTCCTGTTGAATTTCCCGTATTACCCACTGCTGCAATTGTTTGTCCTTGTGATACTTGTGTTCCTGTTCCTACATATAATTTATCACAATGACAATAATATGTTTGAACACCATTTCCGTGGCTTATTACTAACATATTTCCATAAGAACCTTTGTATCCAGAAAATGTTACTGTTCCACTGGCTGCTGCTTTTATTGCTGTACCTCTAGGTGCTGATATATCTAGTCCTGTATGTGATGACCTTCTAATACTACTTGATGCTCCAAATCTTGATGTTATTACTCCTGATATTGGTCTTATTAATGTTATTCCAATGTTTGCTTTAGCACTTGATGTTGTTCCTTTTGTATTAACACTACCAGATGCCGCATATTTTGCAGAAGATCCTTTTTTTGCAACTGTTACAACTTTTGGTGGCTCTACAAATAGTTTTGCTACTGCTTCGTCTGATGTTACTAAATCTTTCATCTCTGTTTCATACTTTTCTACGATTGCTATTTTTTCTATATTTGAACTATTTTTAGATTTTAAATCACTTACTACTTTTTCTGCCTCTTCAAAAGTTCCTACATATGTTTTTTCTTCGTTATTATCTGTTATTGCATAATATCTATAATATGTAACTCCTGAATCTTTTATTTTATTAAATATTTCATCATCATTTGTTACAATATCTTTTTTAAGCAAACACAATTTATATTCTGGTAATTTATCTACCTGTACAAATGCAACATTATTATTTGTTCCGTCTCCTTTTTCTACATAATCATTTATTCTATGTTGAAGTCCTGACCTATCTTCTGTATATCCAACTTGTTCTCCATTTATGAATACACTATATGTTGGTTTATATAAAAATGCTATTGTTCCTACAATTAGAAAAACTGCTATTATAAAAAGAATTGTGAATTTTATGCCTCTTTTAGTATGAATTAACATTTTTTTAAACATTAATTTTCTCTCCTTTGTACACCCTATTTTTCATTGTAATCATATTGTAATATTTCTTTTTTTGCAAAGATATTCTACCTCTAATTTCCGTAGGTTTTCTTTACTTTCTTCACTTTATCTCTTTTTTATTCGTTTTATCTCGTTTTTTCTTTTTCTAATAAAAAAAGGTGTTTTCTAATTATCTTAGAAAACACCTTTTTTTATCCTTGCATTTCTGTTTTAACAGTATTTATTTCTGTTACTGTAGCTTTTTGTGCTGGTATATAATAACCTTTACTTTGTGCTACTTTAAATAGTTCATATTGGAAACTTTCATCATTATTTCTAATTTGTTGGAAAGTTTGTCTCAAGTTCATATTTTCACACTCAGAAATAGCAGTTTGGTATGCAGTTAAATCAGATTTTACCCCTGCTAAAATATCGTTTACCATTACTTTTTCGTCCATTACTTTTCCTCCTTCGAAAATTTTAATTTTAAATTATTTTTTAGTTATTTCCTAGGAAACTCATTAATTTTTGTTTAGTATTTAAAGCATCTTGAGCTGATTTTGTAAACATTTGCTTTATTTGTGGATCTACTGCTTGAGAAGCATATGTGTTTAATTTTTGATATGTTGTTTCATGAGCTCCTATTAGATGTCTTAAATGTTGTAATTCCATTTGATTTAAATCTGGCATAATAAATCATTCCTTTCATTAAAATTTATTTTTATTATTACCAATTTTTTTCTCTTTTATTCAAAATTATAAATTTTTATACTTTTATCAAACATTTGTAAATTTTACATAAAAATGTTATAATGTTACTATAAAGCTTTTATATTCCTTAAGATTCCTGGCTTAAACGCTAGTCAACATAGTTTATCAACACCTTTAACTAAAGGAAGGAAGAACAATGAATAAGAACACATTTCAGCAGATTGCACTAGTAGCTTGTAGCACTTGGTCTATATTCCTATGGGGAACGTTTTTTTTAAGAGCTTCTAACTATTTTAATGAAATTCTTTCTTTTGCGGATATAGACACATCTCTTAATACCTATTCGGCTGTAATGGAGCTCTACTCTTTCACTCTTATTCGTGATTTTTTCATAACTTTTGCATTTACAAAAGTTATAAGTATTATCAAAAATTTCATTGTAGAGTTCCTTAACTCTACAAAGGACGAAGAAAAGTGAAAGGTAGCTTCCCTCTTAAATTAGAGGGAAGCTATTTTAAATTTTAAAATAATATTTATTGCTTAATTCAGGACACATCTAATAAGATGTGTCCTGAATGCGACTAAAAGGTCGCAAATGAAACGTCCCTATAGTAAAATCTTCTCTACTTCTTTCCAATTGTTTACTCTTATAAAATTATTTTTCTTTAGTTCTTCTTCTGTCATATTTTTATTATGATATGCTGTAAAAAGTAATTTAAGTCTTGCTTTTCCTTTTAATTTTTTAGGGCTGTCATCTATTCTAATATCTGCTTCTAATAATTCTTTATTAGAAATAAATATAAATTTATGTGGGTCTATAAAAGGAAAATTTTTCATTAAATAATTATATTTATCATTTAAAGTTTTTCCAGAAACTTCTGGTGCATCTCTAAACACATATGCTGTTGCTATGTATAAGTCATATTTTTTATTTAATTTTTCTAATGTTTCTTTTGCTCCTTCTACTATATTTACATAGTCATATACATTTTTTTCTTTATAGAACTTTACCCACTCTTCTAATTTTTCTTTCGGTATTAAATCATTTATGTAATAACTTTCTGCGTCTTCTGGTTTATAATTAGTGTTTAGAAATTCATTTATCATTCTTATAAAACCATTTTCTGTTATTACATCGTCCATATCTACTATTAATTTTTCCATACACATCTTTTCCTTTTTATTTTTCATTTTTTAGTTTTATATATTTTAATTATCTATTATTTCTAAATTAGCAAATTTAGCCATTAATCTTTTGTGTCCTACCTTATCAAAGTTAATGTCTACTTTTAAATCGTCATCTTCTGGTTCTACTTTATTTATTGTACCTTCGCCAAATTTTTTATGATATATTCTTACACCTGATTTATATTGTGATAAATCTACATTTGTATTATTTTTCTTTTTGTTTAAATTACTTAAGAAGCTTTCTGGTGTTCTAAACATAAAGTTATTATTGTTATTATTACTATTTTTATTTCCTATTCCAGTATTTATTTTGCTTGCTGCCATAACTGGTTCTTTTGTATCTATTTTATAACTTTTTACTTTTCCGTTTCCATTATTGCCATAAGACCATTTATAGTTAGAGGCTTCAAACATTCTGTCTTTATTTGTTGTTTCTCCAAAAGCCTCTTCATATCCTTCAAGCAACTCTTCTGGTATTTCTTCTAAAAATCTTGATACTTGGTTGTAACTTGTTGACCCAAATATTGTTCTTTGTTTGCTACAAGTTAAAAATAAATGTTCTTTTGCTCTTGTAATTCCTACATAACATAAACGTCTTTCTTCTTCTAGTTCCTTTGGTTCTGATATTGATTTATATCCTGGGAATATTCCTTCTTCCATACCTACTAAAAATACTACTGGGAATTCTAGCCCTTTTGCACTGTGTAATGTCATTAATGTAACATAGTCTGCATCTTCGTCTAAATCATCTATATCGCTAGATAATGTTATTCCCTCTAGAAACTCTCTTAGTCCGTTTTCTGCCTCTTCTTCTTCAAATTCTATTGCTACTGTTAAAAATTCATCTAAGTTTTCAATTCTATTTTCTGCTTCTATTGTATTTTCATTTTCTAATGCTTTTGTGTATCCTGATTTTCTTAATGTTTCTTTTATTAGATCAGAAATATTAGTGTCATCTTTTTTAGCTTTTAATTCTTCTATTACATTTATAAATTCTCTTGAATTTATAAAAACTCTATTTAAACCAAATTCATCTGCTCTTTTTATTATTTCATACATAGGAATTCCTGTTTCATTAGAAATTGCTTCTATTTTATCTAAACTTGTTTTTCCTATTCCACGTTTTGGTTCATTTATTATTCTTCTTAAACTTAAGTTATCATTTGTGTTTTGTATTAATCTTAAATATGCGATTATATCTTTAATTTCTTTTCTTTCATAGAATTTTAGACCACCTATTATTTTATATGGTATATTTTCTCTTCTTAGGATATCTTCTATTGCTCTTGATTGTGTGTTCATTCTGTACAAAATAGCAAAATCTTGATACTTATAATATTCTTCTCTTTTTAAATGTTCTATTTGTTCTACAATATATCTTGCTTCATCATATTCATCTTCTGCTTGATACACTTTTGGTAAATTTCCTTCTTCATTTTGAGTCCATAATTCTTTTTTATATTTTACTTCGTTATTTGAAATAACACTATTTGCTGCTTTTAATATATTTCCAGTGCAACGATAATTTTGCTCTAATTTTATTATTTTTGTTCCTGGGAAGTCTTTTTCAAAGTTTAATATATTTGATATATCTGCTCCTCTAAATGAATATATTCCTTGGTCATTATCTCCTACAACTGTTATATTTTTATATTTTGATGCCAAAATTGTTACTAATGTAAATTGTGATTTATTTGTATCTTGATATTCATCTACTAATACATATTTAAATTTATCACAATAATATTCTCTTATATCTTCATTATCTTGTAATATTTCTATTGTATAATTTATAATGTCATCAAAGTCTATTGCATTATTTTCTTTTAATCTTTTTTGGTATAATTCATATATATCTGCAATTTTTTCTTTTCTAAACTCGCCATTTGTTCTTCCTCTATACATTTCTGGTGTTAACATTTCATTTTTTGCATTACTGATTTCTGCTATTACTGCTCTTTCATTAAATAGTTTATCATCTATATTCAAATCTCTTAAACAGTTTTTTACTAATGTTCTTTGGTCTGTTGTATCAAAGATTATAAAAGATGTTTCAAATCCTATTCTATCTATAAATCTTCTTAATATCCTAACACAAATAGAGTGAAATGTTCCCATCCAAATATCTCCTGCAACATCTCCAACTAACCCTACTATTCTTTCTTTCATCTCATTTGCTGCTTTATTTGTAAATGTTATTGCTAAGATATTCCAAGGTTTTACATTTTTTTCTTTTATTAAATACGCTATTTTATGTGTTAATACTTTTGTTTTACCGCTTCCAGCACCTGCAATTACTAAACAAGGTCCTTCTGTATTTACTACGGCTTCATATTGTTTATCATTTAATCCATCTAATATTTCTGACATTTTTACCATTCCTTTTTCACTTTTTTGACTTTTTTAATTATACCAATTTTAATATTTTTTTACAAGCGAACACGAATGTTTTTAACAAAAAAACTACTCCTTTAGGAATAGTTCTGTTTCATTTTCTCTATTAATAATTCTACACATTTACTTATTTCTTTTGCACACTCTAAATATGTTTCTTTATCATAACCCCAAGGGTCTTTAATATCTATTTTATTATGATTTTCTTCATCATAATTCACATATTCTTTCATTGTAAAAACTTTTCCTTTTAAACTTGGATATAATTCTAAAACATCTTCTTTATGATATTTCGTTGCACATAATATTAAGTCCATATTTTCTATATTGGAATTTTTAATATTTGTTGCTCTATGATTTTTTAAATCTACATTATAATATTTTTCCATAATATATATTGCTTCCCAAGTAGACTTTTCACCATTATAAGCTGTCACTCCACAAGAATATACTCTTACATTTTCTATTTTTAAATCTTTTAATTTTTTTTCTAACAAATGATGTGCCATTGCACTCCTACAAATATTTCCTGTACATACAAACATTATATTCATATACTACTTTCCTCCATTGTTATAATTTTGTTGCAAATATTCCTATTAAAAACCCTAACATATTGCCAACTGCTGTCATCCTTCCCTTATATAAACTGTTTGATTCTGGAATTAATTCTCCGAGATACTATATATAGCATTGCTCCTGCTGCAAAGCTTAGACATATGGAAATTACTTGTTCTGAAATAGAACCTATTATTGCTCCAAAAAATGCTCCAATTCCTGTTGTTATTCCTGATAATATCACGTAAAAAATAACTTTACTAGGTCTCATACCACCGTTCTTCATAGGAATTGCCATTGAAATCCCTTCTGGTATATCGTGGAAACAAATAGCAATTGCAAGACTCAAACCTAGCTTTAACGATGCTTCAAAACCAGATCCGAATTGCAAGTCCTTCTGGGAAATTATGTATCGCTAAGCCTATTGATACTATCATACCTGTTTTTAATAATTTACTTTCTTTATTATTGTCGTGCATTTTAGAACTAAATTTTTTATCAACTAATAGATCACAAAAAATCATAGCAATTATTCCAAGTAGAACTCCTAATATCACTTCAAAAATATTACTTATTTCTAAACTTTCTGGTATTAAATCAAAACATATTACCGACATCATTAAGCCTGATGCTACTGCTAATATAAAACTTAAAAATTTATTTGATTTTTTCTTTAAAACAACTCCTAAAATTCCACCTAATGTTGTTCCAAATGTTCCAAAAAACAAACCTAAAAGTGTAGTTTTCAAAACTTCCATATCAAAAAACTCCTTACAATATCTTTATTTAAATTTATTGTAAGAAGTTTAATATTATTCTATTTTAATTTATATTCTTCTATTACATTTCCTTCTACATCTTTTAACACTAATTTATTTTCGTCAAATATTAAATAACTATGTTTACTATTTTCTTTAGGTAAAGATATTGAACCTGGATTTGTAAAAATAATTCCGTCTTTTTCTTTTATAAAACTTATATGAAAATGTCCATACATCATAATATCTATTTTTATTCCTAATGGCGGCATATTGTCTATATTATATTTATGTCCGTGTGATAAAAATACATTATAGCCATTTACATTTAATTCTATATATTCTTTTAATGGAAATTCTGATATCATTTCATCTACTTCAGCATCACAATTTCCTTTTGTAACTATTATTTTATCTTTTAGTGAATTTAATATTTTAGAAACTTCCATTGGGTTATATTCATCTGTTAAATTGTTTCTTGGTCCGTGATAATATAAGTCTCCTAAAAGAGCTATTTTTTCTGGTTTTTCTTTTTCTACTATTTCTAATATTTTTTTAGCATAATATAAAGAACCGTGAATATCAGATATTACTAATAATTTCATTATTCTTCGTCTCCTTTTAATTTTTCTGCTCTGTCTGCTGCAATTAAATTATCTATCATTTCGTCTAAATCACCATTTAAGAAGTTTTCTATTTGATAAATACTCATACCTATTCTATGGTCTGTTATTCTTCCTTGTGGGTAATTATATGTTCTTATTTTCTC
>CALXEY010000020.1 GCA_944387455.1 uncultured Clostridia bacterium | reverse complement strand
TAGAACAGCTTATTTGTAGAGCAATTTTGTGGGTAAAAATTTTTTAATAAATTTTCCCGAAATAACTTGACACTATCAATTGGCAATAAAAATTTGACTAAACACTTACGTATTGTTATAATAGAACTGTTGATAAAACAGTTCTATTTTTGTGAGGAAAGGAAGTATTTTAATGGAAAAAATAATAAAGATAATATCAGAAGAATTAGGAATAAAGAAAGAACAAGTAGAAAATACAATTAAATTAATAGATGAAGGAAACACAATACCATTTATTGCACGTTATAGAAAAGAAGTAACAGGAGGTCTAAGTGACGAAATACTTAGGGAATTAGGAGAAAGACTAAGTTACCTAAGAAATTTAGAACAAAGAAAAGAAGAAGTTATAAAATCAATAGATGAGCAAGGAAAATTAACAGATGAAATATTACAAGCAGTTGCAATAGCTAAAACTTTAGCAGAAGTGGAAGATATTTATAGACCATATAAACAAAAAAAGAAAACAAGAGCAACAGTTGCTAAAGCAAAAGGTTTAGAGCCACTAGCAAATATTATATTAGAGCAAAAAGAAACAAAAGATATAAAAGAAATTGCAAAAGAATATGTAAATATAGACAAATTATCAGATGAGGACAAGAAAAATAAAGATAAAGTAGTAGCAACAGTAGAGGATGCAATAGCGGGAGCATTAGATATAATTGCAGAAATGATATCTGATGAACCAAAATATAGAAAACAAATAAAGAAATTCTGTTATAGAGAAGGTTTAATAGTAACAAAAGCAGCTAAAGAAAATGAAAAATCTAATTATGAAATGTATTATGATTATAAAGAAGCTATAAAATATATACCAAGCCATAGAATTTTAGCTATTAACAGAGGAGAAAAAGAAGGTTTTTTAAAGGTAAGTTTAGAAAAACCAGAAGATAAGATTTTAAATTATATAGAAAGAGATATTATAAAAGGTGATACACAATTTACTACAATGCTAAAAGAAACTATATTAGATAGTTTTAGAAGATTAATAGAACCTTCAATTGATAGAGAAATACGTTCTGACTTAACAGATAAAGCAGAAGAAAAAGCAATTAAAGTTTTTGGTAAAAATTCTAAACAACTACTTTTAGGAGCACCTATTAAAGGAAAAACTGTTATGGGGTTTGACCCTGCATATAGAACTGGTTGTAAAATTGCTGTAATTGACGAAACAGGAAAAGTTTTAGATTATACAACTGTATATCCAACAGAACCACAAAATGATGTAGAAGGTGCTAAAAAAGAATTATTAAAATTAATTGAAAAAGATAAAGTAGATATGATAGCAATAGGAAATGGAACAGCTTCTCGTGAGTCTGAAATGTTTGTAGCAGATATGATAAAAGAAACTTCAAGAGATGTTCATTATGTAATTGTAAGTGAAGCGGGAGCATCTGTATATTCTGCATCTAAACTTGCAACAGAAGAATATCCAGATATCAATGTATCAATAAGAGGTGCAATTTCAATTGCAAGGAGATTACAAGATCCACTTGCTGAACTTGTTAAAATAGACCCAAAAGCAATAGGAGTAGGGCAATATCAACACGATGTAAATCAAAAGAAATTATCTGAAAGCCTAACAGCCGTAGTAGAAGATAGTGTTAATAAAGTAGGAGTAGATGTAAATACAGCAACACCTTCACTTTTATCTTATGTATCAGGAATAAACAATACGATTGCTAAAAATATTGTAAAATACAGAGATGAAAATGGTAAACTAAAAAATAGAAAACAATTATTAAAAGTACCGAAACTAGGAAAAGTAGCTTTTGAACAATGTGCAGGTTTTATTAGAATATATGACGGGGATAATCCTTTAGAATTAACAGCAGTACACCCTGAAAGTTATGAGGCTACAGAAAAATTACTTGCTGAAATTGGTTTTGATAAAAATGATTTAAAAGATAAAGAAAAATTAGAAGATTTACGAAATAAATTAATATCTATAAATGTAGAAAAAACAGCAAAAGAATTAGGTGTTGGAGAAATGACATTAGGAGATATTATAGAAGAATTATCAAGACCGGGAAGAGATCCTCGTGAAGATATGCCAAAACCTATTTTAAGAAGTGATGTTTTAAAATTAGATGATTTAAAAGAAGGTATGGTACTTACTGGAACAGTAAGAAATGTAATTGATTTTGGAGCGTTTGTAGATATTGGTGTAAAACACGACGGCTTAGTACATATTTCAGAAATGAGTGATAAATATATTAAAAACCCATCTGATGTTGTATCAGTTGGTGACATTGTAAAAGTTAAAGTAATTAATATAGATAAAGAAAGGCAAAAAGTTGCTTTATCTATGAAAGTATAATTTTAAGGCAAAACCAGTAAGAAAAAATATAAAATATACTTACTGGTTTTAATTTTGTCGAAAAATGTAAAATTACGCGGTCGAAAGTTTAAAAAATATAAAAAAAGACTTGCAATTTATTTTTAAAGGTGCTAATATATTTTTACAATATTTAAAAACGTTTTTAAAAAAGTTTTTTTCAAAAATTTAAATCGAAAAAATTCCAACAAAAATAATTATTTTATACAAAAAATTTATTTTGGACTTTTATTGGTTTAGAAAAAATAAACAAAAGAAAAATAAAAAAGATAAAAATCTATAAAATAATAAGAAAACAAAAGAAAATATGAGAAAAAGAAATAAAAACAATAAAATTTACTTTAAATGTAATTTGACTTTAATAGTAAAAGAAAATAAAATATAAGGAGGAATAGATTTGAGTAGAAAAATTAAAAAACTAAGTAAAGTACACGACAAAGTAATAAAACAAATATTAGAAGAAAAACAAGAATTAATAAATTTATTAAGAGATTTTATGGGAGTAAAACTAAAGAAAAAAGATATAGAAAATTTTAATATAGAATATAAAGAAAAAATAACATTTAAAACAAAATTATTAGATGTAGTTTATAAAATAAAAACAGAGGAGTCATTTATAGTAATAGAACATCAAAGTACAGTAGATTATAAAATGGGAGAGAGAATGACGGAAAATGAGACAGCATTAATAGGAAGTAGAGAACAGCAAATGGAAAATAACAAAAATAGAAAAGCACCAGTAATATATCCAATAGTGTTAAGTACAGCAAAAAGGATATGGGATGCACCATTAACAATAATACAAGAAGAAAATAATAAATATAGATTACCAGTGTTAACATATCCAAAATATAATGTAATAGATATAAATAAATATACGATAGATTTCTTATTAGAAAATAGAACAGGAATAGCACTAGAGATGGCATTTGAGAAGATAAGGAATAAGAGAGATTTATATTATATAATAAAAAAGCTAAAAGGATTTAAGAAAGTAAATTATTGGGAAAGAAGAGCAATGGGATATATAGTAAGAGGAATAGAAGGAATATTACCATTTATAGCAAATAAATTAACAGAAGAAGAAATAGAAGAGTTAAAAAGAGAAATGATAAATATATTAAGGAAAGAAGGTGATTATATGTCAAATTTTGAGGAAGCATTTAAAAAAATAGTAGATGAAGAAGCAAAAAAGAGGATGAAACAAGGAATTGAACAAGGTCTTAAGCAAGGGATAGTACAAGTAGCAAAACAGATGATAAAAAATAATTTTACTGAAGAACAAATAGAGCTTACAACAAATTTAAGTAAAAAAGAAATAGAAGAGTTAAGACTACAAGTGGTATAGATAGTGAAATTATTTTAAAATAAAAATGAACAAAAAATGGAAAGTAAAGGAAGGATTATATGTCAAATTTTGAGGAAGTATTTTAAAAAATAATAGAGAGTACAAATCAAAGTAAAAAGAAATAGAAAATTTAAAGTTAAAAAATGGTATAAAAAAATAGGCAAATATGCCTATTAAATATCACTATCTTCAATTCCTGAATATTGTTCTTGAATTTCTTTAATTTCATCATAATGATTTTCTAAAATATCTAAAAATACATCAGCTATTTTAGGGTCAAATTGTGTTCCACTGTTCTTTCTAAATTCTTCTTTTATAACATCTAGTGGTAAAGAATCACGGTAAGATCTTCTAGAACTCATTGCATCAAAGCTATCTGCAACAGAAGTAATTCTAGCTAAATAAGGAATATTTTCTCCTGCAAGTTTAGAAGGATAACCTTTTCCGTCATATCTTTCGTGATGATGTTCAACAATTGGTAAAATATTTTGGAAAATTTTTGCGTGTGATAATATATGTACACCAATATTTGGGTGTTGTTTAATTTGAGAATATTCATCATCAGTAAGTTTTGCGTCCTTTTGAAGTATTGCATCTGGTACACCAATTTTTCCAATATCGTGGAATAAACCACCTATTCTTAATGTATCAAGATCTGGTTCTGGAAGTCCTAGATATTTTCCAATTAATACAGAAAATTCAGAAACTCTGTCAGAATGACCTCTAGTATAAGTATCTTTTGCCTCAACAGTATAACGCAAAGTTTGGATACTTTCAAGATATGCTTGTTCTAACTTTTCATAGGTATCAGATAATTCTTCATTAATCTTCTTAATTTGATTCATCTGAGCAATAGATTTTATACCAGATTCAATAAGCAATAATAATTGGTCAAATTTATCACTTTTTTCACAATAACCCTGAATATCTAATCTTCTAATAGTTTCCAAAGGTGGAGCCAAATCTTTATGACCAGTTAGCAATAGGATATATAAATCCTTATTAAACTTTCTAATCTCTTCAACAACTTGGTCTCCGTGAATAGGGGTCATAATAAAGTCTAGTATCATCAAATCAAAATGTTCATTTCTTACTTTTTCAATTGCTTCTTCTGGGTTTGTTACTCCAACAAAATTATAACCGCGATCTTTTTAAGAAGATAGATAAAGAATCTACAATACCTTGTTCATCATCAACTGCTATAATTTTGTAATTGTGATTTTCATTGTTTTCTAAATTTTGTAATCCTTTTCTCATTTATATATACCTCAAAACTTTTTATATATTATTTAAAAACATTATATTAATAAAATAAAAAAAAAGCAAGGGGTTTGATGAAAAAATATTTCAAAACCCTTGTGTTACAATCAATTGGAAGATTTTTCCTATAGAGGTAATATTATAGTAAAAGTAGTACCTTTACCTTCTTCTGACTCGAAAGTAATATCTCCACCAAAGTGGGCTTTAATCGTTGAATATGACATATAAAGTCCAAGTCCAGTTCCATTTTTACCTTTAGTTGTAATCATCTCTTTAAATAACTTATTCTTAACCTTTTTAGGTAAACCACAGCCATAGTCTTTAATAGAAATATATAATTTATTATCTTTTTCTTCAACAATCAAATCAATATTTTGTTCTGTCTTTCCTTGATATGCTTGTATAGAATTAGAAATCATATTATTGATAACTTGTACCAAACTATTAACATCTCCGTGTATAAGTTTATGTTCATCAACTTTAACAGAAATATTTAAATATATAATTGCATTTTTAAGTTCATGTCTCATTAAAATATTTACACGTTTTAATAATTCTTCAATATCAAATGTAATATTTTCTGTTTCTGATAAAGTTACTGCTTGACCTTTAACTGCTGTTATAATATCAGACATATATTCAGTATATTCTTTTATTTTTGATATCCATGAATTCATATCTTTAGCAATATCGTGATGATCTTGGCTATTAACTTCTGGGTCATCAATTGAAGAATCATATTCTTTTACTAAATCAGTTAGACCTTCTGCGGCTCCGGAAATTGACATTATAGGTGTTTTTAAGTTATGTGCAATTCCACCAATTAATTGACCAAGAGAAGCAAGACGTTCTCTTTCCATAAGCATTGACTGATTATCTCTTATTTGCTTTATATTATTTTTAGTAAATTTTTGAGTTTGGTTAAAAGCTAAAGACAAATCAGCTAATTCATCTTCTGATGTTATAATTAATTTTTTGTTTAAATTAATATTTTTTTCATTAGAAGAAGCAATTTCCTTTAATTTACTAGAAACAGTTCTAATATCTCTGGCAAGTGAGCGAGAAACATATATTAATATAGTTAAAATTAGTACAAATATAACAATATCACAAGATAAAATAAATTTTAGAAATTTAGGTTGATTTGTATTATATTTTATACCAGCATAACAAAAATCACCATTTGTTAAAGTGCATTTTATAGCAATTCCTTCACTATCAACACAGAAATAGTCATAAGCTCTACCACTTTGTGATTCAGAATTTTTTAGCACATATTCAACAAAGAAAGGTTCTAATTCATTGCCATGAGAGACAAAAGATGAACCATCTTCATTTACAATAAAATATTGATGAGAATTATTTAGTAAAGTAATATTTTCTAAAGTACTTAATATCTCATCTTTAGAATTAAATTCTTCATCAAATGTATTTGATATTATTGTTCTATAAGCATCGTAATAAATATCTCCTGTTTTTTTAGAGGCTTGAACATATCCTATCAAAGATATGAAAACTAAAGATACAAGAACTAAAGGTAGAAATTGTAAAACTAGTTTTACAGATAAAGACTTTAGTTTAGATCTTTTTTTATTTGAGCTTTCAATTTCTATTTTCTCCATAGAATCAGGATACATATTATTTAATAATGTTAAAATGTATCCAAATTGTTGTTTGGAAAAAACAAAGCTAGTTACAGATGCTAATGTAAAAAATGATAAATAAGTAAGGCATATTTTTAATATTGTCAAAGGATAAGCATCAATAACTATAAAAGTTATTGGTAAAAAAATCAGTGGCAATAAAATTTCTAAAAAGTAAAGTAAGTATGGAGTATTATAACAAAGAGCTCTTACTTTAGTTAATAAAGTTATTTTTTCTTCTTGAGACAAAGCAACATTTGCGGAAGTATCAAGATTGTCTATGTATCTGTGCATACGATATGCTCTAATTAATAAAACTATAAGGCTACAAGAAACAATAAGACCAATTAATAAAATATATTGCTGAGTATAAGTAATACCATCAAAATCTAGTTGAAATTGATTATCTATACTTTGAGGAGGGTATTCTAGCAAAACAGGTAAAACAGGATATAAGCATAATGCAATTAAAGCAGGAATACCCAAATATAAAATTATAATTCTAAAAATACAGATAGTGAAATTTTTTTTCATTTGTTTTCTCCTTTATATATATTTTTTAAAAAATTTATTTAAATAATCACTATTAATATTTGGCCAAGTAAGATTATCTTTTTTCATATAATCAATAGTAAAATCATTTTTCATTATAATATTAGAATTATATTTAGCAGAATTACTAGTTAAATCATTTATAATTCCTAAAATATTGTTTTTACTCTTTATATATGTATAAAATTCGTTATCTGATACAATATCAAGCTTTTTATTATCAGGTTTTAAAGTATTTATCATATCTATTAAATTTAATTGATTATTGTTATATATATGAAAAACTTTTGGATAACTACTTTTTAATAAACATAAAGAAGTAATTATTTTTGCACAATAATCTACAGGGCTTAAATCTATTTTTAAATCAGAAAATGATTTTGCAATTTTGTCTAACTTAGATAAAGTAGTAACTCTGTTTAAAAAAGCATTTTTAGTATCATTTTCTTGAAATTTACCATCTAAAAATCTAGCTGATATATTACCTAAGCGATAAACCGAAGCTTTAATATTAGAATTATTAATTGATTCTAATATATTATGTTCTGCTTCAAATTTAGTCTTTATATAAATATTATCTGAATAATTTTGACCAACATATAAGCAATGTTCATCAAATATTACAGGACTAGTACTTTCTGGTATATAAGAAGATACAGAAGTTGTTGAAATATGATTCATATATACTGAAAAGTCCTTACAAAAATCAATTATATTATTTGTACCAGTAACATTTATTAATTCAAATAAATCTTTATTTCCATAGTGGTCAACTATAGCAGCAGAATGAATTACTAAATCTATTTTTTTACCTAAATTATTGTATTCTTTCTCTGATAAACCAAATTTAGGAACAGATATATCAGCTGGTAATACATATATACGCTTATTTAAGTGGTTTAATAGTTTATCATTAAAATAATATTTTAATTTATTTATTAATCTGCTTTCCGGTGATTTACCATTTTTATTACGTATAATACAATAGATATTAGCACTTGTATTATCTATTAATTCATTTAAAATGTGTGCACCTAAAAAACCAGTAGAACCAGTTAATAATATATTTCTAACATTTATAGTTTCTTTTGAAAAATAGTTATTAAAATTATAATACAAATTATTTTCAATAGAACGTTTATAAATATTTGATTTTTTAGGGTAATTAAAATTATCAGAAATTTCTCTTATTGTTTTTAATTCATAGATGTCTTGAATATTAACAATATAATTTTTTTCTAATAATTCGATTGTTATTTTCATAAGTGTTAAAGAATCTGCACCAAGATCAATTATATTATCATCTATACCTATATTTTTTATTTCTAAAGTATTTTCCAAAATATCTTTAAAAACTTGCTCAAAATCATTTCTTGGGGCAACATATTTTTTCTTATTTTCTACTTTGATATCCATACTCAAAAGTTTTTTTCTATCAACTTTCCCATTACTAGTAAGAGGAAGTTTATCAAGAAAAACAAAGAAACTTGGTATCATATATGAAGGTACTAATTTGGAGATATAATTCTTAAGCTCATCTATTTTAAGTTTTTCATTAGTTACAACATATGCAACTAAGTAAGAATCAAAGTCTCCGTTTTTTTTAGGTAATACTACACATTTTGTAATATTAGGATGTCTTAAAAGTTTTGTCTCGATTTCACCAATTTCAACTCTAAAACCTCTTATTTTAACTTGATTATCAATTCGTCCAAGATAATGTAAATCACCATTTTCAGTAAGATATGCATCATCAGCTGAGCGATATAAAATTTCACTCGGATCATAAGGATTCTTTACAAATCTGTCTTTGTTTAATTCAGGACGATTTAAATATCCTTTACAAACACCTAATCCACTTACACACATTTCTCCTTCAACATTATAAGGAAGAATATGTTGATATTTATCCATAATATATACCTTCAAAGTTGGAATTGGTTTACCTATATTTGAATCTGAATAAAGTAAATCTTCATTAGACAATTCTTTAAAAGTAACATGGACGGTAGTTTCTGTTATTCCGTACATATTTATTATTTTAGTAAAAGGATATTTATCTTTCCAAGGTTTAACTAGATTAGGTTTTAAAGCTTCTCCACCGAATATTATATATCTAACCATTAAATTATTGCTTTTATTTAACAATTCTCTTTCAAGTAAATTGTAAAAATAAGTTGGAGTTTGGTTTAATACTGTAACTTTTTCAGAACGTAGAAGTTCTAAAAATTTATTAGGATCTTTTGCTGTAGTTTCTGGTACTAAAATTAACTTACTTCCATACAATAATGAAGCATATAATTCCCATACAGAAAAATCAAAAGCTACAGAATGGAACATTGTCCATATATCATTTTCGTTAAAATCAAATTGAAAATTATCGTTTTTTATTAATCTAACAACATTTCTGTGTTTTAGCATAACACCTTTAGGAGTTCCTGTTGAACCTGAGGTGTAGATAATATAAATTAAATCATCTGGAGTGTTTACGCAATTTAAATTTGATGTATTATTCTTATATATATCGTTGTTAGTATTTATGTCTAAAAGATATGTGCTAATATTTATTTCTAAGTCACTTTGGTGTTGCTTATTAGTTAAAAAGATTTTTGCATTACTATCTTTCAACATAAAAGAAACTCTTTCTTGAGGATATGATAAATCTATTGGAAGATAACATCCACCAGCTTTTATAATTCCTAAAATTCCAACAATCATTTCAAGAGATTTATTTAATCTTATTGCAACAACATCGTTAGATTTAACACCTTTTTCTCTTAAAAAATTAGCAACTTGATTAGATTTATCATTTAATTCATTATATGTCATTGATAAATCTTTGAATTTAATAGCTATATTGTTAGGCGTTAAATTTACTTGGTTTTCAAACAATTGAGAAATGGTTTTATCAAAAGGATAATTACAATTATTTTTTTCGTTAAGTTTTAAAATACTATTTAATTCCTCAGGAGTTGTTATAGAGATTTCTTTCAAATAAAGTCCAGGGTTATTTAAAACTTGAGAAATTATATAGATAATTCTTTTGTGTATATATTCAATATCTTTTTCATTATATTTAGAAAGTTTATAATCATAAGCAATATTTATAATACCAGAATCATTTAAATCAAAAAAGTGTATATCAATATCGTCAGCAATAGAACCATTAAAATTCCAATTTGATTCATAACTCATATCATCTTCTGTTCTTATCTTTGTAATTTGATAAGAAAGAAGAATTTGATATAAATTTGGAATCTTAGAATCTACTTTTCTTAAATCTTCCAATATGTTTTGGTAAGAATATTTCTGATGTCTGTAAATAGAAGTAAATTCTAATGCTACTTGATTTACAAAGGCTAAAAAAGAAATTTCATTATCAGCATTAAATTTTACGGGTATAGTATTTATAAACATACCCATAGTATTTTTTTGTGATATGGATGTTCTGTTTAGTATAGGTGTACCTAATATAAAATTTTCACAATTATTAATTTTTCCTATATATATAGCATAAATAGCCATTAAAAAATTATATAAAGAAACTTTATACATAGAACAAAAATTATTCATTTTTTCTACTAAATTTCGTTCTACTCTAAAAACTTTTCTAAAAGCTTTAAAAGAGAAATCTCCATTTTTTTGTTCATTAAAGCTAGGAATAGTTATAGTATCAGGTCTATTCTCTAAATATTTTTGCCAAAAATTTTTATCTTTTTCAAACTTAGAGCTGTTTAGATATTTATTTTCAGAATTTATATAATCAATATATGAGTTTTTATTAGTAGGGATTTCAGTTTTATTGTGTATTGCACAATATTTACTAACTATATTTTTAGCAATTAATCCTAATGTCCAAGAGTCAGAAATAAGATGGTGAATATTTACTATTACTCCACCAGTATTATCAGGATATTTAAAAATTTTAACTTCAAATAAAGATGAATTTAATATATCAAAAATATGAGTCATCATTTTTTGTTCAAGTTTATTTAAATCATCTTTTGTGTTTATTTCCACTGTTTCTATATTACAATCAACAGCATCTTTAAAGGTTTGATAAACAGAGCCATCTTTTATAAAGAAATTAGTATGGAAATTATCATTTTCATCAATAATTAATTTTAATGCTTGTTTTAATTCATCAAAATTTAAAGGTTCTAGTAAATTAATAGTACCACAAATGTTGTTTATATTAGAACCAGTATAATATAACTCTGTATTCCAAATATTTTTTTGAGCATTTGTTAAATTATAAATTCTACAATCCATAAAACATCACCTTAAAATAGATTTTACAATAAGATTATATATATAAAAGATAAAAAAATCAAATATTTTGTAGAAAAAAACAAAAAAATATATTTTACTTAAAACATATACTTGGAGAAATGAAAATTTTTCAAGAATTTAACATCAAAAAATTAAGCTATTTTCGGAAATAGCTTAATTATAAATTATTCATCTTTTATATCTAAAAATAAATTATCATCAAAAAATTCTGATAAAGTCATATTAAAAGCTTCACATATATGTAATAATGTAGAAATTCTTGGGTCATGTGCTTGATTATTCATAAATGTTAATAATGTTGTATGTGGCAAACCCGCTAGTGTTGAAACTTTATTAATTGTTATTTTATTTTCTTTAGCTAAATTTAATATCCTCTTTCTTATTGCATCTTCTAAATTCATATTTTTATCCCTTCCAAAATATGCCGATATTTTTACGTAAATATGTTGACATATTAAATTTTAGCATTATATAATATTAAAAGTAGTCGGAATACCGACGTAAAAAGGAGGATAAATTTATGAAGAAAAACAAAAGATACAAGAAGGAAAAAGGAATTACTCTTATTGCTTTAGTTATAACTATTGTCATTTTATTAATTTTAGCAAGTGTTTCAATAGCTATGCTAACAGGTGAGAGTCGGAATACTAATACAAGCAGAAAAAGCAAGTGAGAAAACAAAAGAGGAAGGAGAAAAAGAACAGATAAGTTTAGCATATAATGGAGCAAAAATAAAAAATAATGGAAAAATAACTGACGAAAGTATAAAGCAGGAACTTATTGACAATGGTGTTAAAAATGTAAATGTAAGTGGGAAAAGTCCAATTGTGATTACTTTTGATGAAGAAAGGTCATATACAATAAGCGATGATGGTAAAATAGAATTAATTACTGGAAATACTAAAGAAATATTGGATAATGCTAATACAGCTTATGGTAAAGTTGTTACTAATTATGATGTTGATGGTAGTACAGGAGTAAATTGGAAAATATTTAATTCAGATGGGATAAATATTTATTTAATTGCAGATGAATATATTGATTATAGTAAAATTCCTAACAGCAGAGAAAATAATAGTCTAAATCAAAGTGATAGTTTTCAAAATGCAGCATTTTTTGCAAATATATTAGATGATTATAGTGGTTCTAGTGATATTACAAATGATAATATTGCATATAAGTGGTTAAGTAAATATTATGAAAAAAATTATACAAGTGAATACAATAATATGAAAGCAGTATCATATATGTTAGATACAGAAATATGGAATAATTTTATGGAAGATACAGCTTTATATGTAATAGGAGGACCGACACTTGAAATGTTATTTGGCTCATATAATAAAAAATATCAAACTCAATATGATTGCCAAGCAATAAATAATGAAGGATATCTTATTAGAGAAACAGAAGACTCAGAGTGGGAAGCACTTATAACGGGTTTATTGGGTACAGATGATGAACTTTATATAGTTAAAAATCAAGGAAAAGCCTTATCATATTGGATAGCTAGCCCTTCAAATTACCATGATAATGAATATGCTATTGGTGATTATTTATTATCAATATATTATAGTGGTTCTGTTACATATTCTTTCTATAATGCAAAAGACATAGGTTTTAGACCAATAGTTTGTTTAAAACCTGATGTAAATCTAACTCTACAAGAAAATGGAACATATAAAATTGATTAAAAATAATAAATAATATAAAATAAATTGATATAAATTCACCAAAGGTTGTTATATATAAATAATTTATAAAATATAAATAAGTGCTTTTTCTTATTTATATTTTTTTGTTGCAAAAAGTAGAATGTTGATATAAAATGCAAGCAAAGGAAGTGGTAATATGGAAGGAACAAAACCAAGAGCAGTATATGAAAAAGAAGTAGTTAACAATTTTAGAGAATTGTTAGAAAGGGTTAATACAAAATTTAAAGATAATGTTGCATATAAATATAAAAAAGATGCAACTAAAAAAGAACCCGAATATGTAGAAAAAACATATGGAGAATATGTATCAGATGTAAAAGCATTAGGAACAAGTCTGCTAGAATTAGGATACGAAGAAAAGAAAATAGTAATAATTGGAAACAACAGATATGAGTGGTGTACAACATATATGGCAGTTGCAACAAGCAATATGGTAATAGTTCCAATAGATAAAGCATTACCAGAAAATGAAATAGAAAATTTAGTAATAAGAAGCGGAGCAGAACTAGTATTTTTTGATAAAAAGTATACAGAAGTAATGCTAAAACTAAAAAAAGACGAAAAAACAAAAGTAAATACATTAATATCAATGGATAATGAAGAAAATCTAGAAATAGAAAAATACAGTGAACTTTTAAAAACAGGATATTCATTATTAGAAAAAGGAAGTACAAAATATGAAGATGTGAAAATAGACGAAAATAAAATGTCAATATTATTGTTCACATCAGGAACAACAAGTACGCCAAAAGGTGTAATGTTATCACAAAAAAATATATGTAGTAACTTATCAGACTTTTCATCTTGGTTAAAAATATATGAAAAAGATACATTATTATCATTTCTACCAATACACCATACATTTGAGTGTACAATAACATTTTTATATGGTATGTATAGTGGAGCAACAGTAGCATTTTGTGACGGACTAAAACATATACAAAAAAATATGAAAGAATATAAAGTATCAATATTAGTAGCAGTGCCACTAGTATTAGAAACAATGTATAAAAAAATACAAAAAGGAATAAAAGAACAAAAGAAGGAAAAATTAATCGAAACAATAACAAAAATATCAAATGGGTTATTAAAAATACATATAGATTTAAGAAAAGTATTTTTTAAACAAATATTAGATAATTTTGGTGGAAACTTAAGACTTGTACTATATGGAGCAGCACCAATGAATAAAGAAACAATAATAGAATTTAACAATATGGGAATAGAATTAGTACAAGGATATGGACTAACAGAAACATCACCAGTAATATCAGCAGAAACAGAAAAAGAAAAAAGACCAGGTTCAGTAGGTTTAGTATTTGATGATTTAAGTGTAAAAATAGTAAATAAAGACGAAGATGGAATAGGAGAAATACTTGTTAAAGGTCCAAGTGTAATGTTACGGATATTATGAAAATGAAAAAGCAACAAAAGAAGCATTTGAGGACGGATATTTTAGAACAGGAGATTATGGTTATTTAGATAAAGACGAATTTTTATATGTAACAGGAAGAAAAAAAGATATAATAGTATTAAAAAATGGAAAAAATGTATATCCAGAAGAAATAGAAACATTAATAAATAAAATACCATATATAAAAGAAAGTATAGTATATCAAAGAGGAAAAGACAAAACAGACACAATGTTATGTGCAAAAATAGTTTATGATGAAGATTTAATAAAAAACGAATTAGGAGAAAAAACAGAAGAAGAATACAAAGAAAAAATATGGGAAGAAATAAAAGAAATAAATAAAAAATTACCAGACTTTAAACACATAAAGAAAATAGAAATAACAACAGAAGAATTTGTAAAAACAACAACACACAAAATCAAAAGGTATATGGTTAAATAGGGACGTTTCATTTGCGACAAAAAATTCGCATTCAGGACACATTATATAAAGATGTGTCCCGAATGCGACTAAAAGGTCGCAAAAGAAACGTCCCCAATGGATAATTTTTGAAAAAATGGAAATAATATTTTTGAGGTGAAGTTATTTGAGAAGAAGTAAGAAAAATAACTCTAAGAAAATAATTATTATTTCTGTTTTTTTTATTTTTATATGGGTGTTTGGTTTTTATTTATATACTACATATCAAAATATAGAAATAACTCCAAATAATTATACTGCTGAAAGACAGTTATCCACAAATACTGAACAAACTGTGGAAAACGCTGAAGAAAATAGCACAAAAATTGCAGATGTAATTGAAGATACAACTGAAAGGGTTGTTGGAATTTCCAAATTAAAAAGTGCGGGAAGTAGTATTTTTTCTAATAATGAGGAAGATGATTTGGGTTTAGGTACAGGTTTTATTGTGTCTCAAGATGGCTATATTGTAAGCAATAGCCACGTTACTGGTGAGAAATATAGTAAATGTTATATTACTTTAGAAACAGGTAATAATTATGATGGTACTGTGGTTTGGGCTGATTCTGATTTAGATTTATCTATTGTAAAAATTAATGCAAAAAATCTTCCATATGTGAATTTAGGAGATTCAAAAAATGTGAGAGTTGGAGAAACTGTTTATGCAATTGGTAACCCTATTGGTTTTGAGTTTAGAAGAACAGTAACTTCTGGTATTATAAGTGCTAAAAATAGAACTATAAAATTAGAAGAAGAAGGTAAAGTATCTTACATGACTGATTTATTGCAAACAGATGCTACAATAAACCCAGGTAATAGTGGAGGACCTTTGATTTATCCAAATGGAGATGTTATTGGAATTAATACTGTGAAAATTACATCTGCAGAAGGAATTGGTTTTGCAATTCCAATTAATATAATAAAACCAATAATTGATAGTTTTAAAAATACAGGTACATTTGAAGAAGCTACAATTGGAATATATGCTTATGATAGAGAAGTTATACCATATTTAAGCTCTGTAAATAATAGCATAAACAATTCAAGTTTTGATACAGGTATATATGTAGCACAAATAACAAAAAATGGACCTGCAAGCAATTCTGATTTGAAAGAAGGAGATATTATTATATCTATTGATGACAAAGAATTAAACACTATGAACGATTTAAGAGAATATATTTATACTAAAAAACCAAATGATGAAGTAACTCTTAAAGTGAGTAGAAATAAAATAACAAAAGAAATAAAATTAAAATTGGGGAAAAAATAAAAAGTAAAAAAGAATAGTTTAAAAAGAACCAAACTTAAAATTAGATTTTGTAGTTTGGTTCTCTTATTTTATTTATTTTGAGGAATTGTTCTTATATGAACATCTCTTAATAAATCCATTTTAATATTACTTGGAGCTCCCATCATTAAATCTTGTGCTTTGCTGTTTAGTGGGAAAGCAATTACATCTCTAATAGATTCTGTTTCTGCTAAAAGCATTATAAGTCTATCAACGCCATATGCAATTCCAGCGTGTGGTGGAGCACCATATTGGAAAGCTGTATATAAAGCGCCAAATTTAGATTTAACTTCTTCTTTAGTATAACCTGCCATAGAGAAAGCTTTAAGCATTATTTCTATATCATGATTTCTAACAGCTCCTGATGCAATTTCTACACCATTACATACCATATCATATTGATATGCAAGAATTTCTAATGGATTTTTATTCTCTAGAGCTTCTAAACCACCTTGTGGCATAGAAAATGGGTTGTGGCTAAATTCAAGTTTTCCATCATTATCTTCAAACATAGGAAAATCAACTATCCAGCAAAATTCAAATTTATTATTATCTATTAAATCTAACCTTTTACCTAATTCATCTCTTACTTGTCCTGCTAGTTTTTCTACAACACCTGGAACTTCTGCAACAAAGAAGATACAATCTCCTGGTTTTGAATTAGTTCTTTTTTGCATTTCAATTCTTGCTTCATCTGTAATAAATTTAGCAATAGGACCTTGGAAAGAACCATCATCTAAAATTCTAAGCCAAGCTAACCCTTTTGCTTTTAATTCTTTAATTGCAAAATCAGTCATATCTTCAAAAAAGCTTCTAGGTTTGTCTCCAACATCGTGTGTTGCAATTACACGTACAATCATATTTTTAAATGCTCTTAATTCTAGATTTTCAAAAATATCAGAAACATCTACAATTTCTAATGGGTTTCTTAAATCTGGTTTATCTGTTCCGTATTTAAGCATAACATCTTCATATTTTAACCTTGGAAATGGATATGTGTTAATTTCTTTATCAGAAAATTGTTTAAAAGCATTATATATTACAGGTTCTATACTAGTTAAAACATCTTCTTGGCTAGCAAAACTCATTTCCATATCTAATTGATAAAATTCTCCTGGAGTCCTATCAGCCCTAGAGTCTTCATCTCTAAAACAAGGTGCTATTTGGAAATATTTATCAATTCCAGAAACCATTAACAATTGTTTAAATTGTTGAGGTGCTTGTGGCAAAGCATAAAATTTTTCTGGATGAAGTCTACTTGGAACTAGATAGTCTCTTGCACCTTCTGGAGAAGAGCTAGTAAGTATTGGTGTTTGTACTTCTAAATAATCTCTTTCTATCATTTGACTTCTTAAAAATTGTATAAATTTTGCACGTAATATTAAATTATTTTTTAGTTTTTCAGAACGTAAGTCTAAATATCTATATTGAAGTCTTAAGTCTTCTCTTATATCCTGATTGCTGTTAACTTCAAAAGGTAAACTTAAAGTTCTTTTTCCTAAAATTTTAATTTCCTCAATTTTAATTTCAACTAAACCTGTTTCTAATTTATGGTTAATAGTTTCTTCATCACGTTTTTTTACAGTTCCGCAAACACTAACTGCAGATTCTACAGGAATATGTGATGCAAAGTCTACATCTTCATCTTTACCTGATGTAACAATTTGTGTTATTCCATACATATCTCTAATGTCTAAAAAGACTAAACCACCTAAATCTCTAATTGTTTCTACCCAACCAAAGATTTCTACTTTTTCTCCTTCATTTTCTAAACGAAGCTCATTACATTTTACTTTTTTGTACGCTGACATATATAAACCTCCTTAAATTTTGCAAGGATACAAAAAGTCCCTGCGTATTTTGCAGGGACGAAATTACTTTTCCGCGGTGCCACCCAGCTTGAAAATTCTAGATTTTCCACTTTATTTGATATGCTCCAATATGTTTTACATTTTAGGTTGACCTTCAAAGGCTTACAGCCACGACCTTTGTTCTCTTTTAAGTAACTTCTAAAAGCTTTGTATTGTACTAACGCATTTTATATATTTTATCTTATTTTTATCTATTTTATTCTAAAATTCCAATTTTATTGGTGCGCCTGGAGGGACTCGAACCCCCGGTCTCGAACTTCGTAGTTGGCGCTCATCTATCTTTTGGATACCATAAGACAAATTCATAAAATATATTTTTTTTAATAACATAACGATATTATACCTTATAATACAGGGGTTGTCAAATGTTTCAATAAAAATTTAAAAATTTAAGATAATTTATTAAGGTTTAAAAAAAGTTAAAAAAGTTTATTATAAAACTATAATTTGGGGGATTTTGGGGGCAACCTAAATTGTCTCTGGGAGAATTTTTGGGGGAAGATATAAAGACTTTATATTTAGGCATTTTTTGTTTCCCCCATTTTAAAATTCTTTCCCCCAATATTTTTTTAGGAGATGTTAAAAAATGTTGGAATTTATAATTGGTTTAATAATAGGGGCTAATTTTAGTCTTTTTTTATATGCTTGCATTTTATCAGGAAAAAAATCAGATGAGGAGGTGATGCAATATGAAAATTTGCAAAATTACAACAAAAAGTAATGAAGATATTGCAATATTGATAAAAAGAGGAACAGCATTAATTTCAATAATTGTTGATACAGATAATAATATTGAAATTAATGGATATGAAAATGATATGATTTTATTAGAAGAAATTGCAATTACTAAATTACAAAATCAACAAATGGAGAATGATTTAATGGATAGTATTATAAATAATACAACTTTTAGAAAAGATAAGGAGGGAGAAACTTGAAAGAAAAAAGATATTACTGGTTAAAACTATATGATACATTTTTTGACAATAAAACAAGTAAATTTCTCCGTAAATTGCCGGATGGAGATAAGATTTTATTAGTATATTTAAAATTACAATTAAAACTTCTTAAAAGTGAAGGTGTTTTTGTATATGAACATTTATGTGAAAATATGGCGGAAGAAATTGCAATGACACTTGACGAAGATGTAAATATTATAAAATTATTATTATCTGCTCTTGAAAAAACAAAGACAATTGAATTTTTTGATGAGAATACATTTATGCTATCAGAAATGCAGGATTTAATTGGTAGTGAAGGTTCAAGTGCAGCAAGAGTTAGAAGGCATAGGGAGAAATATAAAATGTTACAATGTAACAATCTAGTAACAAATGGTAACGGAAAAGTAACAAATCTGTTACGGAGAGATAGATATAGATAAAAAGATGATGGATGATATATATAATTTAATTATAAATAAAAGTCCTAAAATTTCACGAAATTTTTATGAACTAATTGAAAATTTAGAATTTAACTATACTTCGGATATTCTAGAAACTTTTCAAACAGACAAAATAGAAATGTTAAAAATCATCTTATATACCCTTTATCAACTAGAAGTAGAACAATTTCAAAATATATTATCGAGAGTAAAAAGAGAAGAACTAATAAATCTCTATAATCTATGTAAAAGCTATAATACAGATAATTTCTTATCTTACTATAA